>NZ_CP009576.1:2585000-2885000 GCF_000763495.1 Listeria ivanovii subsp. londoniensis
CTCCACGGGGTCTTTCCGTCCTGTCGCGGGTAACCTGCATCTTCACAGGTACTATAATTTCACCGAGTCTCTCGTTGAGACAGTGCCCAGATCGTTGCGCCTTTCGTGCGGGTCGGAACTTACCCGACAAGGAATTTCGCTACCTTAGGACCGTTATAGTTACGGCCGCCGTTTACTGGGGCTTCAATTCGTACCTTCGCCGAAGCTAAGCACTCCTCTTAACCTTCCAGCACCGGGCAGGCGTCAGCCCCTATACGTCACCTTACGGTTTTGCAGAGACCTGTGTTTTTGCTAAACAGTCGCCTGGGCCTATTCACTGCGGCTCTCTCGGGCTTGCACCCTAATAGAGCACCCCTTCTCCCGAAGTTACGGGGTCATTTTGCCGAGTTCCTTAACGAGAGTTCTCTCGCTCACCTTAGGATTCTCTCCTCATCTACCTGTGTCGGTTTGCGGTACGGGCAGTACTACTCTTCCTAGAGGCTTTTCTTGACAGCGTGAAATCAGGAACTTCCGTACTTTATTTCCTTCCCCATCACAGCTCATGCTTCGCAAGAAGCGGATTTGCCTACTTCTCACACTCACTGCTTGGACGCACATTTCCATTCGTGCGATTCCCTATCCTTCTGTGTCACCCCATCGGTTAAACAATTAGCACTGGTACAGGAATCTCTACCTGTTGTCCATCGCCTACGCCTATCGGCCTCGGCTTAGGTCCCGACTAACCCTGAGCGGACGAGCCTTCCTCAGGAAACCTTAGATATTCGGTGGAAGGGATTCTCACCCTTCTTTCGCTACTCATACCGGCATTCTCACTTCTAAGCGCTCCACCAGTCCTTCCGGTCTGACTTCACCGCCCTTAGAACGCTCTCCTACCACGAACCTCTCAAAGAGGTTCATCCACAGTTTCGGTAATATGTTTAGCCCCGGTACATTTTCGGCGCGGGGTCACTCGACCAGTGAGCTATTACGCACTCTTTCAATGGTGGCTGCTTCTAAGCCAACATCCTGGTTGTCTAAGCAACCCCACATCCTTTTCCACTTAACATATATTTGGGGACCTTAACTGGTGGTCTGGGCTGTTTCCCTTTCGACTACGGATCTTATCACTCGCAGTCTGACTCCCGAGTATAAGTACATGGCATTCGGAGTTTATCTGAATTCGGTAACCCGAGAAGGGCCCCTAGTCCAAACAGTGCTCTACCTCCATGACTCTTTACCTCGAGGCTAGCCCTAAAGCTATTTCGGAGAGAACCAGCTATCTCCAAGTTCGATTGGAATTTCTCCGCTACCCACACCTCATCCCCGCACTTTTCAACGTGCGTGGGTTCGGACCTCCAGTAAGTATTACCTTACCTTCATCCTGGACATGGGTAGATCACCTGGTTTCGGGTCTACGACCTGTTACTTATTCGCCCTATTCAGACTCGCTTTCGCTACGGCTCCGCTTTTTCCGCTTAACCTTGCAACAAATCGTAACTCGCCGGTTCATTCTACAAAAGGCACGCTATCACCCATTAACGGGCTCTAACTACTTGTAGGCACACGGTTTCAGGAACTGTTTCACTCCCCTTCCGGGGTGCTTTTCACCTTTCCCTCACGGTACTGGTTCACTATCGGTCACTAGGGAGTATTTAGCCTTGGGAGATGGTCCTCCCGGATTCCGAC
The DNA here is from genome assembly GCF_000763495.1 of Listeria ivanovii subsp. londoniensis. Classification (GTDB taxonomy): domain Bacteria; phylum Bacillota; class Bacilli; order Lactobacillales; family Listeriaceae; genus Listeria; species Listeria londoniensis. The sequence goes on from NZ_CP009576.1 coordinate 2,586,666, forward strand.
GGAATTTCACGTGTTCCGCCGTACTCAGGATCCACTCTGGAGGGAAAGCTATTTCAACTACCGGGCTGTTACCGTCTTTGGCGGGCCTTTCCAGACCGCTTCATTTATAACTTTCTTTTGTAACTCCGTATAGAGTGTCCTACAACCCCAAGAAGCAAGCTTCTTGGTTTGGGCTCTTTCCGTTTCGCTCGCCGCTACTCAGGAAATCGATTTTTCTTTCTCTTCCTCCAGGTACTTAGATGTTTCAGTTCCCTGGGTCTGCCTTCCTCACGCTATGTATTCACGTAAGGATACTATCCGACTAAAGATAGTGGGTTCCCCCATTCGGAAATCTCTGGATCAACGCTTACGTACAGCTCCCCAAAGCATATCGGTGTTAGTCCCGTCCTTCTTCGGCTCCTAGTGCCAAGGCATCCACCGTGCGCCCTTTCTAACTTAACCAATTTACTTCATTGAAGTAAAGGTTGTTTTTCTGATTTTCCGTATCAGCGATGATACATCCAATCAGATGAAAGATTCACTTTCAGATGATTCTCGGTTACTTGTGTCATAAATAGTTACCTATTTATGCTAACTTTACTAACTTTCTTATCTAGTTTTCAAAGAACAATTTTGGTGGAGCCTAGCGGGATCGAACCGCTGACCTCCTGCGTGCAAAGCAGGCGCTCTCCCAGCTGAGCTAAGGCCCCTTAAATAGGATATTATGTTGTTTCTTCTGTCAGAAAGAAAAAGTGGGCCTAAATGGACTCGAACCATCGACCTCACGCTTATCAGGCGTGCGCTCTAACCAGCTGAGCTATAGGCCCGTCAATAATGTAGTGGCTCTTTGCCCAAGGCAACGCGCCGTGCGTACTTTATCTGACATCTAAGAGAATGACCTCTCAAAACTGAACAAATATAGAAGAACGAAAACTCACAGGTTTCCTTTTCCTTAGAAAGGAGGTGATCCAGCCGCACCTTCCGATACGGCTACCTTGTTACGACTTCACCCCAATTATCTGTCCCACCTTCGGCGGCTGGCTCCTAAAAGGTTACCCTACCGACTTCGGGTGTTACAAACTCTCGTGGTGTGACGGGCGGTGTGTACAAGGCCCGGGAACGTATTCACCGCGGCATGCTGATCCGCGATTACTAGCGATTCCGGCTTCATGTAGGCGAGTTGCAGCCTACAATCCGAACTGAGAATGGTTTTATGGGATTGGCTCCACCTCGCGGCTTCGCTACCCTTTGTACCATCCATTGTAGCACGTGTGTAGCCCAGGTCATAAGGGGCATGATGATTTGACGTCATCCCCACCTTCCTCCGGCTTGCACCGGCAGTCACTTTAGAGTGCCCAACTAAATGCTGGCAACTAAAATCAAGGGTTGCGCTCGTTGCGGGACTTAACCCAACATCTCACGACACGAGCTGACGACAACCATGCACCACCTGTCACTTTGTCCCCGAAGGGAAAGCTCTGTCTCCAGAGTGGTCAAAGGATGTCAAGACCTGGTAAGGTTCTTCGCGTTGCTTCGAATTAAACCACATGCTCCACCGCTTGTGCGGGCCCCCGTCAATTCCTTTGAGTTTCAACCTTGCGGTCGTACTCCCCAGGCGGAGTGCTTAATGCGTTAGCTGCAGCACTAAGGGGCGGAAACCCCCTAACACTTAGCACTCATCGTTTACGGCGTGGACTACCAGGGTATCTAATCCTGTTTGCTCCCCACGCTTTCGCGCCTCAGCGTCAGTTACAGACCAGAGAGTCGCCTTCGCCACTGGTGTTCCTCCACATATCTACGCATTTCACCGCTACACGTGGAATTCCACTCTCCTCTTCTGCACTCCAGTCTTCCAGTTTCCAATGACCCTCCCCGGTTAAGCCGGGGGCTTTCACATCAGACTTAAAAGACCGCCTGCGCGCGCTTTACGCCCAATAAATCCGGACAACGCTTGCCACCTACGTATTACCGCGGCTGCTGGCACGTAGTTAGCCGTGGCTTTCTGGTTAGATACCGTCAAGGGACAAGCAGTTACTCTTATCCTTGTTCTTCTCTAACAACAGTACTTTACGATCCGAAAACCTTCTTCATACACGCGGCGTTGCTCCGTCAGACTTTCGTCCATTGCGGAAGATTCCCTACTGCTGCCTCCCGTAGGAGTCTGGGCCGTGTCTCAGTCCCAGTGTGGCCGATCACCCTCTCAGGTCGGCTATGCATCGTTGCCTTGGTAGGCCTTTACCCTACCAACTAGCTAATGCACCGCGGGCCCATCTGTAAGCGATAGCCGAAACCATCTTTCAAAGTGATGACATGCGTCACTACTTATCATTCGGTATTAGCCCCGGTTTCCCGGAGTTATCCCCAACTTACAGGCAGGTTGCCCACGTGTTACTCACCCGTCCGCCACTAACTTTGGAAGAGCAAGCTCTTCCTCCGTTCGTTCGACTTGCATGTATTAGGCACGCCGCCAGCGTTCGTCCTGAGCCAGGATCAAACTCTCTTTAAAATATAAATTGAATTTGAATACTTATTCAACACCGTGAATAAGATTCCTTGCGTCAAATTGACTTCGCTAGCAATTAAATTACTAGTTTGTTTTGTTGAAAACAGCTTTCTGTTTTCTGCCCTGCGATTACCAGTGAGACTTTACGTCTCATTGCTTTTCGTCTTCTTCTTTGTTCAGTTTTCAAAGGTCAATTTCTTTTGCTGCAAAAGCGTTTCGTCCGCATCAGCAACGTTTATAAATATACCAAGATTTTTGCCTTTCGTCAATACTTTTTATCAAGTTTTTTAAATAAAGATGAAAAAAGATGTTTTGAATGTATAAAAACATGTGAAAATGCGGTTTTTCTACCAAAAACATTAAGTTGTATAAATTTGCATTCCTTTTTCTTCAAACTGCTCTTTTAAGACCGGATCTATTTCTTTCCCAGTAATTATTGAAGAGATTTCATCAAGCGTGGCATATTTGTATAATGAAATGCGACCGAACTTCGTATGATCGGTGACTAAAATCACTTCATCAGCAGAATGGAGCATTTGTTGTTTGGCAGGAATAAGGTATTCGTCATAATGCATCAAACCTTTGTCAATATCAAGTGCCGGTGTCGTTACAAATGCTTTGTGTACATGGATACTTTGTAATGTTCCACTAGTTATCATGCCATTCAATATGAATGTCTCTGGATAAATAACTCCACCAGTTACAATTACTTTAGATGGAGAGAAGCGCATAATAGAAGCAACATTAATATCATTTGTAATAACTGTTAGCTTCGAGCGCTCTTTTAAAGCTGTTGCAATATGCCCGGTTGTTGTTCCGGCATCTAGGATGATCGTGTCTCCATCTTTGACCATCGTAGCAGCCAAAGTAGCGATTCGTTGCTTTTCTTCAAAGCGGACTTCACTACGTTTTTTCCAGTTGGGTTCGGAAACTACTTTTTCTTCAATCATTACACCGCCATGCGTTCTTTTTAGTTTTTTGTCTTTTTCTAGAGATGTTAAGTCGCGACGAATGGTTGCTTCATGAACTTCAAAATGTTTAGCTAGTTCATTGACAGTCGCTATTTTCCGGTTTTTAACATATTGGACAATGGCTCGTTTCCGTTCAATCGATAGCACTTCTTCTCCTCCTTTTGTTTTCTTATATGGTAACGCCAATAGAGAAAAATCGCAAACAAACAAAAAACCTTGAAGCACAGGCTCCAAGGTTTTGCTTTTGAAAATTAGTTGTTTAAACGTTTTTCTAGTTCTGCTTTTTTCTCTTCAAATCCTGGTTTGCCAAGAAGAGCGAACATATTTGCTTTGTATGCTTCTACTCCTGGTTGGTCAAATGGATTTACGCCATTAAGGTAGCCGCTGATTGCGACTGCTTTTTCAAAGAAGTATACTAGGTAACCGAATGTATACGCATCTAGTTCAGGTACTTCGACAACAAAGTTTGGTACTTCACCGTCTGTATGAGCTAGTAGTGTACCTTCAAAAGCTTTTGTGTTAACGAAATCAACTGTTTCACCAGCAAGATAGTTAAGACCATCTAAATCTACTTCTTCTTTATTGATAGTTAGATTGTGGCGAGGTTTGTCCACCTTCACAACAGTTTCAAATAGGTTACGACGTCCATCTTGGATATATTGTCCAATCGAATGCAAATCAGTGGAGAAATTAGCGCTGGATGGATAAATACCTTTTTTGTCTTTCCCTTCACTTTCGCCAAATAATTGTTTCCACCACTCGTTAAAGTACTGCAAACCTGGTTCGTAGCTAATTAGAAGTTCAGTTACTTTTCCTTTGCGATAAAGCACATTACGAGCTGCTGCATATTGATAAGCAATGTTGTTTTTAAGTTCTGGTTTGGCGAAATCTTTACTTGCTGCTGCTGCGCCGTTCATTAATGCGTCAATGTCTACGCCACTAACTGCGATCGGAAGTAATCCTACTGCTGTTAAAACGGAGAAACGTCCGCCTACGTCATCTGGAACAACAAATGTTTCGTAGCCTTCATTATCAGATAATGTTTTTAAAGCGCCTTTTGCTTTATCAGTTGTTGCGTAGATACGTTTTTTCGCGCCTTCTTCACCGTATTTCTTAATTAAAAGTTCTTTGAATACGCGGAAAGCAATTGCTGGTTCTGTTGTTGTACCGGATTTAGAAATAACGTTAACGGAGAAATCACGGTCGCCAACTACTTCAATTAAGTCATGTAAGTAGGAAGAGCTAATGCTATTTCCTGCAAAAAATACTTGTGGTGTTTTGCGAGCACCTTTTTCAAGTACATTATAGAAGGAATGATTTAATGTTTCGATAGCTGCGCGTGCTCCAAGGTAAGAACCGCCGATACCGATAACGATTAACACTTCTGAATCACTGTGGATTTTTTCTGTTGCTTTTTTGATACGAGCAAATTCTTCTTTGTCGTAGTCTGTTGGCAAGTTAATCCAACCAAGTGCGTCACTTCCCGCACCAGTCCCATTATGTAATGCATCATGTGCTGCTTTTACTGCTGGTTCAAGGTAATCAAGTTCGCGTTCTTCAAAAAAACGGAGCGCTTTGGAATAATCAAATTTAATATGTGTCATCATTTTCCCTCCAAATTTTAAAAAAGTTTCTTTATTAACTTTATCTCAATCAGTGCTTTTTAGCAAGACTTGACAACTGTTATTTTTCACCATTTTTGAAAATTAGGTATAGTTTTCATATAGGACGCCTTCGCTTCTAAGCAGTTCATTTAAAGTTAATTGGTCTATATTTAATAAATCATCTGCAAGTGGAATCGGAAGCCATTTTACATGGAATACACTATCGTCATGTTCGACAGCTGCTATGTCTCCAGTTGGTTTTGCCCGAAAGACGAATGTACAAACATGCTCCCAAGTAGCACGTCGCTCTTTGCAGGACAAAATGGACTCGACTTTCACATCTATATTCGTTTGACTTTTTACTTTGTTAGCGATAGCCTCTTCCATTGTTTGATCGGGTTCTACTTGTCCACCTGGAAACGTCCAAGTCATATTGCGATTTCTTACTACCAATACTTCATCTTTCTTCTCATTGTAAACAAATGCTTGCACATGAATAGACCTTTTCACAAAAATCCCCCTTTGTTAACCAGCTTATTTTTCTAAGTAAATAGAAAATTACTACTATCTATTCCCTTTTTCTAAAATATTAGTCAATTAAATTGATCAGCCTAGCAAATTCGACCAAATTCGGCCTTATTGTAGGTTGATTGAGATCATTTATCTGCTTTTTTTATCCATTCTTCTAATTTATCCCGCAGTGTATTAAATCCTTCATCATTTTCACCAGATGATACGTTTTTCTTTTTAGCCGATTGTTCTTTTGGTGCGTCTTCGGTAGCTCTAATAGAAAGACTAATTTTGTTTTTTTCTTCATCAATGTCTAAAATTTTCACTTTGACCGCTTGTCCTACTTCTAAGAAATCATGGATGTCTTTTACAAAACCATGTGTAATTTCTGAAATATGGACTAAACCTTGTGTAGACTCATTTAATGCTACAAACGCCCCGTAACTTTGAATTCCAGCGATTTTTCCAGAAACTACTTCTCCTACTTTGAATGTACTCATCTTCATTCCACCTGCTTTCTAGTGTTACAATATTTTAAAATTATAACATTTAGTTCTGACTTTAACAATTATTCTAAATCTTTTTAGAGCAAGCTTCAGGACTACCTTTATGCTATAATTAATAAGAATAAAAAGATTGGAGTGTGGCATATTTGAGTCAATTTGATGAAGTCATTCCGCGTAATGGAACTAATTCAGAAAAGTGGGACGGGGCAGAAGAATTATTTGGTCGTAAAGATATTATCCCCATGTGGGTAGCAGACATGGATTTCCGTGCACCAAAACCAGTACTTGATGCTTTCCAGCGTCAAATCGATCACGGGATTTTTGGTTATTCAACAAAATCAGAGGGACTTGTCGATGCTGTTATCAATTGGAATAAGAATCAGCATCAGTTCGAAATTGATTCTAGTACACTTTTCTTTAACGGGGCAGTTGTTCCGACAATTTCGCTTTCGGTTCGCTCGCTTACTAATAAAGGTGATTCGGTACTGATGGTCTCGCCAATTTATCCACCGTTCTTCAATATAACCAAAGCAACGGAACGAAAAGTAGTGATGTCTCCTTTAGTATATGAAAATCACCAATATCATATGGATTTTCATGATTTAGAAACTCGTATAAAAGAAGAAAATGTAAAACTATTCTTACTGTGTAATCCTCAAAATCCGGGTGGTCGTTGTTTTTCAAAAGAGGAATTAGTGCAATTAGCTGAACTTTGCGAAAAATACCAAATCCCGATTATTTCTGATGAAATTCATGCCGATTTAGTTATGAAGCCTCACAAACACATTCCAATGATGGTTGCAGCACCGTTTTATGCTGACCAAATTATTACATTGATGGCAGCGACAAAAACATTCAATTTAGCAGCTATTAAAGCTTCCTACTATATTATTACGAATAAAGATTACCAAGAAAAATTTGTTGCAGAACAAAAATATGCCGCTACAAATGGGCTTAACGTTTTTGGAATTATTGGTACAGAAGCAGCTTATCGCTACGGAGCTCCTTGGCTTAATGAGCTAAAGGATTATATTTACAGTAATTATGACTATGTAAAAACTAGTCTTGAAAAAGAAGTTCCAGAAATTGGTGTCACAGATTTAGAAGCTACTTACCTAATGTGGCTTGACTGCCGTTCATTAGCCAAAGATGAAAAAGCCATTTATGCTGATTTAATAGAAGCAGGTGTTGGTGTTCAAATGGGCTCCGGGTTTGGTTATTCAGGCAAAGGGTTCATTCGCCTGAACATTGCCTGCCCAAAAGAAACACTTGAAAAAGGCGTAAAACTTCTTATTGAAGGGCTTAAAAAATAGTAAAAATAAAGAAGCTAAACGTAATTTTGTTTAGTTTCTTTTTTTAGTCAAATGGAGCGAGCTTTGTTATACTAATGTTTGGAAAGCAAGAGAGATGAAAATTTCTTCATCCCTTTCTTACATAAATTAAAGGAGTTGGTATAACCGATGTTTTTAGGTCTTCGCGAATTAGTTTATTCTAAGTTGCGCTATATTTTAGTAACAGGCATCATGGTTTTAATTATGTTACTATCACTTATTTTATCTGGGCTAGCAAATGGACTTGCCTATGATAATGCTTCATCCGTTGCAGATAACGGGGTTCCATATTATGTTCTCAGCAAAGACGCCCAAGACAAATTATCTCGCTCACAGTTTCCAGAATCCAAACTTGCAGAAGTGAAAAAAGACGAGAATGTAAAAGATGCTGCGGTTCTTGGACAATCCATGCAAACATTAAAACGAGAAAGCGATGACAAAAAATTCAGTGTGGCGCTTTTCGGAATTCAACCAGATAGTTTCCTTGCGCCAAAAATTTCAGAAGGAAGTAGCATTCAAATAACCAAACCAGATGAAATTGTAGTCGATTCTTCCCTTAAATCAGACGGAATTAAAATCGGCGATGTGCTAATGGATGATATTTTAAATAGAGAACTAACGGTGGTCGGTTTTACAGACAATCAAAAATACAGTCATGCGCCAGTTGTTTATCTTAACATCGCTACTTGGCAAGAAATCAACCCTGTCTTATATCACCAAAAAATCCCACAAACAAGTACAATTGCTATTAAAACAGACAATCCAGACAAAGGGGTAACACTTTCAGATAAAGATCTAACAACGATTGACCACAAAGGCTTTTTGAATCAAATCCCTGGGTATTCTGCTGAACAAATGACGCTTAATATGATGATTTATTTCTTAATTGTTATTGGCGGATTCATTCTGACAGCTTTCTTCTATGTAATGACGCTACAAAAAACGACCCAATTTGGTATTTTAAAGGCGCTCGGAACGAAAACAAGTTATTTAGCGAAGAGCATTATTACGCAAGTCGTGATTATTTCACTTATAAGCATTTTAATCAGCGTTGGTGTGACACTCGTTTTACCAAGCATTATGCCTGAAGCAATGCCATTTAGACTAAGTTCGATGACAATTGCGCTTTACAGTGGAATATTCTTCCTAGTCGCTTTAGTTGGAGCACTTTTATCACTTAGACGAATTGCTAAAGTAGACGCATTAGATGCTATTCGAGGAGGTGATGAATAATGGAAACTCTACTATCATTCGAAAATGTTTATAAAGACTATCCGTCCGGTCCTTCAATTATTCATGCACTGAAGGAAACAAACTTTGAAGCGAAGAAAGGCGAACTTATTGCCATTGTTGGCCCAAGTGGTTCTGGTAAAAGTACATTACTTTCGCTTGCAGGTGCACTTTTAACACCAACTGGCGGAACTATTTCGATTAATGATAAGTCTATTAGTAACTTATCAGCAAAAGAGCAAACTTCTCTTCGTTTAGAAGAAATCGGCTTTATTTTCCAAGCTGCTCACCTTGTTCCTTACTTACGTGTGAAAGATCAAATTGGCTTTATTGGAAAAATGGCTGGGAAAAATGCTGCTGAATTAGAAAAAGAAGCTACTGCCTTGCTTGCTCAACTTGGAATCGCTGACCGGGCAAACGCTTTTCCAAAAGACTTATCAGGTGGTCAAAAGCAACGTGTCGCGATTGCACGGGCGCTTATTAATCAGCCATCTGTTATTTTAGCGGATGAGCCAACTGCCAGCCTTGATACGGAAAGAAGTCGTGAAGTCGTGACGTTGCTTCGTGATGAGGTAGTTCAAACTAGCCGGACTGCGATTATGGTTACACATGATGAACGGATGTTAGATTTAGTCAATCATGTTTATCGTATGGAAGATGGCTTGCTTACTCAAGAAAGTTAAAAAACCTGTGTGGCGAGATTCGCCACACAGGTTTTTTTAATGTTTACTTTTGATAGTTTTCAATTAATTCTAATGCTTGGCCAAGTACTTTTTCCCCGTTCATCGTACCATAAGCGGCCATGTCGATTACATCTACTGGAATTTTCCCAGCAGCTAATTCATCAACTGTTTTCTTTTGATAACGCACTTGTGGTCCTAAAAGTACTACATCTGCATCATCAATTAAATTACTTACTTCAGCGATAGAGTACGCTTCGATTTCACATTCTTCTCCGCGCGCTTCTGCTGCTTTACGCATTTTTGTTACTAAAAGGCTTGTTGACATTCCTGCCGCACATACTAAAACAATATTTTTCATCGTAATCTTTCCTTTCAGATTAAAGCTGCTTTTTTGGTACACTCTCATTATATCCTACCTTTCCCTTTTTAAACAAGTAAACGAATGGAGCTACAAAAAATTTATTTAAAATAAGAAAAAGCATTGCGATTTCATGCGAAAAGAGCGATAATAGACAATAACTTTATCCGAAAGCTCAGAAAATTTCGCATCATCCAAAAACAACACTTTCGGAAGATAAAAAATTCAAATCAGGAGTGTGTGGCATGAAAGTAATTAAATTTGGCGGGAGTTCTTTAGCATCAGGGATTCAATTAAATAAAGTTTTCCAACTTGTAGCGGAGGATTCTGATCGAAAAATCGTTGTTGTATCAGCTCCTGGTAAACGTTTCAAAGAAGATACAAAAGTGACGGACTTACTTATTGATTGCGCGACAAAAGCACTTTTAGGAGAAAATACGACAGAATTATTTGAAGCTGTCATTGCTAGATATGCGGGAATTGCGCTTGATACGGGAATGGATGGTGCGATTATCCAGCAAATTCGTACAGATTTACAAGCGACAATTTCTTCTGACAAAAGCGATCCTGATAAATTTTTAGATCGAATGAAAGCTAGCGGAGAAGATAACAATGCGAAATTAATCGCAGCTTATTTTAAATTTAAAGGCTTAAATGCCAACTATATTAATCCAAAAGATGCTGGATTACTCGTGACGAACGAACATGCAAGTGCTCAAGTTTTACCTGAATCTTATGACCGGTTGTTTGCACTTCGAGAACGAGAAGGTATCATCGTTTTCCCTGGATTTTTCGGTTACACAAAAGACGGCGAAATTAGTACTTTTTCCAGAAGTGGTTCTGATATTACTGGAGCGATTGTGGCCAATGGGGCGCAAGCTGAGTTATACGAGAATTTTACTGATGTGGATGCAGTTTATGCAGTCAATCCGGCTATTGTAAAAAACCCGAAGAAAGTACTCGAACTTACTTACCGCGAAATGCGCGAACTTTCTTATGCTGGCTTCTCTGTTTTTCATGACGAAGCCTTGATTCCGGCCTTCCATGCAGGGATTCCTGTTCATATCAAAAATACAAACAATCCTGATTCATGCGGAACTCGTGTCGTACATGAACGTGAAAACAGCAATGGGCCAGTCGTTGGAATTGCGAGCGACGACGGTTTTTGCAGCATTTATATTAGTAAATATTTAATGAACCGGGAAATTGGCTTTGGTCGAAAAGTGTTACAAATCTTGGAAGACTCTGGGCTGAACTATGAGCATATGCCATCCGGAATTGATGATTTAACTATTATTATTCGCGAAAATCAGTTTGGCGAGGACACCGAACAGACAATTATGGCTCGATTGAAAGAAGAATTAAATGCCGATCAAGTTATTATGCAACATGGAATTTCACTGATTATGGTTGTAGGCGAAACAATGCGCCATAACGTTGGGATAACTTCACGTGCTTCTAAAGCTTTATCCGACGCAAAAGTAAACATTGAAATGATTAATCAAGGCTCTTCAGAAGTAAGCATTATGTTCGGCGTCAAAGAAGCACAGGAAAATACAGCAGTTCGGGCGCTATATAATGAATTCTTTTCGGAGGTTTTGGTTTAAAAACAAAACAAGTTTTTCACGGATTAGCATGAAAAACTTGTTTTTTTTATTTAATATTAATCTTCTCAATCACAACATCATTCACTGGTTTGTCTTGCATGCCAGTTGGTAGTCCTGCGATTTCGTCTACTACGTCCATGCCTTCGATTACGTGACCAAAAACTGTATGGCGTCCGTCTAACCAAGGAGTTCCGCCTTCTTTATAGGCTTCGATAACTTCTACTGGGAAGCCTGCTTGTTCCATTTGACCAAGCATATCAGCAGGCATATCTGGTTTTTGAACGATGAAAAATTGGCTTCCGTTTGTATTTGGGCCAGCGTTTGCCATCGATAAAGCACCACGCAAATTGAATGCTTCTGTAGAAAATTCGTCTTCAAAAGCTTCTCCCCAAATACTTTCACCGCCAGTACCACGGCCGTCTGGGTCGCCACCTTGGATCATGAATTCAGGAATAACACGGTGAAAAATAAGTCCATCGTAATAGCCATTTTTAGAATGTGTAACAAAATTTTCTACTGTTTTTGGTGCGATTTCTGGGAACAATTTGATGCGGATAGTTCCTCGGTTTGTGATCATTTCTGCTTCAATCTCGTTAGGTGCTACTTCTTTTGATAATTGTGGATAAGTCATATTGTAAAAACTCCTTCTTGTTTTAATTGATTGTTCACTAACGTAGCCAAATAATAAGTAAATTAACAACGACAGCAATCAAATATAGTACTAGTATAACAGCTGAAACCCAAATGACAATTTTTTTAACCAAAAATGCACTTCCTTCACTTTATTTTTCATTCGCTATCTTTTATTCTATAATGAAAAGGTGAGTTTTAACAATAATACGAATAGAGATGATTTTTTTATGACAACAAGAAAAAGAAATTTGTACATTTTAATGGTTGCTAATTTGTTGATGTCAGCTAGTATGACGATGATTATGCCGTTTTTATCGCTCTATATTGACACATTTGGAGATTATAGCGACTCTTATGTTCAAAGATGGGCAGGCTATATTTTCGGAGTTACTTTTTTAGTGGCATTTATTTTTTCTCCTATTTGGGGACGAATTGGAGATAAACATGGTTATAAAGGGATTTTGATTTTAACTTCTTTTGGTTTAGCAATTTGTATTTTCCTGATGGGATTTGCACATTCGGTTACTTACTTGTTGATTTTACGAATTTTTATGGGTGTTGTTACAGGGTTCATCGGGGTTAGTAATGCTTTTATTGCACGACAAACTCCTAGAAATGAAGCAGGGAAAATCCTTGGAACACTTCAACTTGGTGGTGTTACTGGCATGTTATTTGGTCCGCTAATAGGTGGAGCGATGGCTGATTTATTTGGTTTTAAAGATACTTTTACCATTACAGGGATTGCGATGATGCTTGCGGCGTTACTCGTTGCTCTTGGGGTAAAAGAGATTCGGACAGAAGAACAAAAGGAAGCCGCGAAAGTAGTTTATTCGAGACGAGCTGTTTTAAAACAAATCTTTACGCTACGTGTTCTCTTTACGGTAATGATTATTACTGCTCTTATTCAAATTGCGAATTTTAGCGTACAGCCACTCTTAGCACTTTATGTTGGAGATATGACTCACTCGAATAATATTGCTTTTTTATCTGGTTTAGCTTTTTCAGCGACTGGTTTTGGGAATTTAGTAATGACTCGAAAATGGGGACAGCTTGGCGATAAGTATGGCTATGAGAAGATTTTAAATATCTTGTTAATTATGGCTGCTATTTTTGTTATTCCCCAAGCTTTTGCAACAAATCTCTGGTTTTTTATTTTCTTCCGCTTTTTATTTGGAATTGCTATTGGTGGAATGGTTCCCTGTACGACGGCATATATTCGGCTTGCAGCACCTGGTGTTATGCAAGGTGAGATGCTTGGCTACAATCAAAGTGCTCGTTTCTTAGGGAATGTTATTGGGCCAATTCTAGGCGGTACACTTGCTGGCTATATTGGAATACCTAGTGTTTTCCTTTTTATGAGCTTTATGTTTTTTGTCGCCTTTTTTGTTTTACTATACGCACTTCATTCCGACAGAAAACGCCATGTTAATGTTGATTAAGTTTTAGCAAATCTAAGTTTTTTTCTTAGGTTTGCTTTTTTATTCTTCCTATTTAATTGTTTTTTAAAATTACATAAATTGATTTAGAAAGTTAAGTTTTCCACCTTTTTTTCAACTAAAAAAGTATGTTATAATAAAAAATATAAAAAGTACGGCGATTATTTGGGTACTTTAGGAATGGTAAAGTTATAAAAATAAAGCATTTTTATGATTTAGTACGACTTTCTACTATTTTTAGTTACATTTAGATTTCATTAAATGTAAGTACTTGCTTAAAAAACAATGATTTTCCTGTTTTATTTTCCTAATTCCAGGAGGACTTTCCGTATAAAAAATCTTCGAGGGGGAGCCGATTTTGTCATTTCTTCATCTAGCAATTCTTTTGCCTTTCATTGTGGCACTCTTAATTCCACTATTTTATCGGTGGACAAAACAAATCCACACTGGCTGGCTAGTACTTCCGATTCCAGTATTCCTATTTATTTATTTCTTAACTTATATCCCAAAGACGATGGACGGGGCAACGGTTGTTTCAATGCCTTGGATTCCGCGACTTGGGATTAATTTTACGGTAGTTGTAGATGGGCTTAGTTTGCTATTCGCACTACTAATTACAGGGATTGGATCACTTGTTACGTTTTACTCGATTTATTATTTAGGAAAGAAAAAAGAGCGACTTAGCAATTTTTATACTTTCTTATTTATTTTTATGACCGCCATGCTTGGGGTTGTTCTAAGTGATAACTTGATTGTCCTGTATCTTTTCTGGGAATTAACATCGATTAGTTCCTTCTTATTAATAGGTTACTGGTATCATAGAGAGCGCTCGCGTTATGGTGCTCGTAAATCAATGATAATTACTGTATTTGGCGGTCTGATGATGCTTGGAGGGTTTATTTTACTCCATATTATGAGTGATTCTTACTCGATTCGTGCAATTATCCAAGACGCAGATGTTATAAGTCAAAGTAGTTTATTCATTCCGGCAATGATTCTTGTCTTACTAGGTGCCTTTACAAAATCGGCTCAAGTCCCCTTTCACATTTGGCTACCAGATGCAATGGAAGCACCGACTCCTGTTAGTGCTTACTTGCATTCAGCGACGATGGTAAAAGCGGGGATTTATATTGTAGCTCGGTTTACTCCATTATTCGCAAGTTCTGGTGTTTGGTTTTGGACGGTTTCACTTGTCGGAATTACTACACTCTTCTGGGGCTCTCTTAATGCTACGAAGAAAAATGATTTAAAAGCAATTCTAGCTTACTCGACAATTAGCCAACTCGGAATGATTATGGCATTACTCGGAATTGGGGCTGCGTCACTTCACTTTGATACGTTAAGTGATGATATTTATGTGATAGCCATTGTCGCTGCTGTTTTCCACTTATTCAACCATGCCACATTTAAAGGTAGTTTGTTCATGATGGTCGGAATTGTCGATCATGAAACAGGAACACGTGATATCCGGCGCCTCGGTGGTTTAATGCGAATTATGCCGATTACTGCTACGATTGCTTTCATTGGCACATTTGCAATGGCCGGCATTCCACCTTTTAATGGATTCTTAAGTAAAGAAATGTTTTTTGAAAGCATGGTGAATATTACACATTTGCAGTTGTTTGACGCAAGCACTTGGGGGGTTATTCTTCCTATTGTTGCTTGGATTGCCAGTGTGTTTACCTTTGTTTATAGCATGATTATTTTCTTCAAAACCTTTACCGGAAAAGTGAAGCCTTACTTACTTCCAAAAAAACCACATGAAGCTTCCTTTGGTTTACTGTTGCCTCCAATTATTTTATCCGCTTTTGTGGTAATTATTGGTCTATTCCCTAATTTAATTGCTGAGCCAATTTTAGAACCAGCAGTTAGAGCGATTGTTCCGAGTCTTGATGCGGACTTTTCGATTCATATTAGTATGTGGCATGGATTTACTCCTGCACTTCTGATGACTTTCGGTGTTGTAATTGTTGGAGTACTCTTATTCCTAACACATAAATACTGGAAACCGTGGATTACCACTCGTGTTCCAAAAGCGCTAAGAATTGGAAAAACCTATGACAATGGTATGTTCTATTTGGAACAAGGCTCCTACCGAATGACAATGTTTATTATGACTGGTTGGCTCCGAACTTATTTAAATTATATGTTGTCCGCCTTTATTTTGATGATGGCTTCGGTGATGATTTTCACGCAGGCACTTGATTTCAACTTCACTACTATGACAAAAGTAACTGTGGTCGATTTTGTTTTAGCGGCTGTTATTCTTGTTACTTTGGTCGGAATTGTTTTCTCTAAATCAAGAATCACATCCATTATCTTGCTTGGGGCGATGGGTTACACGGTTAGTATTTTCTTTGTTATCTCTAGAGCACCTGACCTTGCTTTAACACAGCTTATTATTGAAACGATTTCGGTAGTACTCTATCTGCTCGTTTTCTATCATCTACCGCAATTCAGTAATATTGAAGAAAAGCCAAAATGGTTATCGATGAAGACTTTTTTAAGTATCGGGGTTGGCGTCATTATTACACTAGTCTCCCTATCTGCTTATAACACGACTTTCTATGATTCAATTTCGAAATACTATGTTGATAATGCTTACGTGGAAGCTGCTGGTAAAAATATTGTTAATGTTATCTTAGTAGACTTCCGTGGTTTTGATACGATGTTTGAAACAGCTGTACTTTCGATTGCTGCAATTGGTATTTATGCAATGATTAAATTACGTCTGACGAAACGAGGTGAAAATAATGAAAACGAATGACGTTCTTCTTAGAAATGTGACGAAAGTAGTTGCTTTCATTATTTTCTTGTTCTCACTCCATTTATTCTTTGCGGGTCATTATAATCCTGGTGGTGGCTTTGTTGCTGGGCTGACCACAGCAGGAGCGATTACTTTGACACTACTTGCTTATGATACAAAAACGGTTGCTAGTATGCTTAATATTAATACAATTATGCTTACAGGTATCGGGCTAGCTTTCGCACTTGGGACAGGGATGATTGGAATTTTTACGGGTGATCCTTTCTTGACGCATAAATTTGGTCATGTGGATTTGCCCATTTTAGGGGATACTGCGCTACATACAGCGACACTTTTTGACCTTGGTGTTTATCTTGTGGTTGTAGGTGTAACACTTACGATAATTCAAACGATTGGGGAGAGTGACTGATGGAACTATTAATGTCTATATTAATCGGCTTGATTTTTGCCGCAGCTGTCTATTTAATTCTCTCTAAAAGTTTGCTTCGGATTATTATCGGAACGGCTGTCCTCAGTCACGGAGTTAACTTACTCGTACTGACGATGGGCGGACTCAAAAAAGGACGTGTACCAATTCTTGGGACAGATGGCTCAGGAATGTACAATGACCCCCTACCACAGGCCCTTATTTTAACTGCGATTGTTATAAGCTTTGGTGTAACTGCCTTTTTCCTTGTTCTTGCGTATAGAGCGTATCAGGAGCTTGATAGCGAGAGTGTATCCAAGACGAGAGGACATGAAGCCGATGATGAATAATATAATATTAATGCCGATTTTAATTCCCTTTTTGGGAGCGATTGTTTTAATGTTACTTCCAAAACGAGTGATTATACAACGAATTTTTGCTTTAATTTTTAGTGGTATTTTAGTCGTTGCAACTTTTTCTCTTGTTTTTTACATTCGGGAAAATGGAATTACTACACTTAATATTGGTAACTGGGCTGCTCCATTTGGAATTACGATGGTGGGTGATATGTTTGCCATCTTACTTACAGCAACAACAAGTATTATTTTGTTCTGTGTAGTCTTATATTCCTTTTATACCATCGGAAAACCACGTGAGAAATTTCTTTACTATCCTGCAATGCTCTTTATGATTGTTGGGGTTAATGGGTCGTTTCTAACAGGCGATATTTTTAATATGTTTGTTTTCTTTGAAGTAATGTTAATGGCGTCTTACGTGCTGCTCGTAATCGGAGGGACACAAGTTCAATTAAAAGCAACCATTAAATACTTACTAATTAATGTAGTTGGTTCAGGATTTTTCGTTGTAGCCATCGCCTTGCTTTACTCAATGATTGGAACATTAAATATGGCGGATATTTCGGAAAAAATTTCTGATTTAAATGGTGCAAATACTGGAATGATAAGCGTTGTCGCCGTTCTTTTCTTGTTTGTCTTTGGGCTTAAAGCTGGTCTGTTTCCGCTTTACTTCTGGCTTCCGGGATCTTACTTTGCTCCTCCAATTCCAGTTCTTGCACTCTTTGGTGGTCTTTTGACAAAAGTTGGTGTCTATGCGATTATTCGAACCTATACTTTATTCTTTAGTTCACTGACAGATTTTGTTGTGCCTTTACTTGGGATACTGGCGATAATTACCATTATCCTCGGTGTCATTGGGGCAATTAGCTATTACGATATGAAGACCATCGTAATTTACAATATTATGATTGCTATTGGTGTGATTTTATTTAGCGTTTCGATTATGACACGCGAATCTATGACTGGCGCGGTATTTTATTTAATTCATGATATGATAATCAAAGCAGCTCTTTTCCTAATTGTTGGAATTGTGATGGCGATTACTGGTTACTCCAGTGTAAAGAAATTCAGCGGGTTAATGAGTGTGAAGCCGTCCCTTGGTTGGATTTTCTTTATTGCTACATTAGGCCTTTCCGGAATTCCACCTCTGAGCGGATTCATTGGCAAACTTTTGATTGTCGAAGGAGCTTTCTCAGCTGGACAAATTGCTGGTGGTATAATCATATTACTTTCTAGTTTATTCGTTCTTATGTCATTAATTAAAGTCTTTACAAAAGGTTTCTGGGGAGAGAAAAAAGGGGTATTCAATTTACAAATCCCTTATAAGAACATGCTCGTTCCAGTCATAATCTTATTAACTATTTCGATTGCATATGGAGTGTTTAGTAACGCAATTTATCCGTTTATTGAACAGGCGGTTGATCCACTTGTTGATCCTTCTGTTTATATTCATGCGGTGTTAAAGGAGTGATAAAAGATGGCTTTTCAACTTATTCTTAATATAATACTTGCTTGTTTGTGGATGTTTCTTGAGTCATCGTTTAGTTTTGCGACATTTATCATTGGCTTTATCATCGGGATATTCTTATTACTATTCATGCGACGCTTCCTTGGATCACGATTTTACATCTTCCGTTTGTTTGCTTTAGTCAAATTGGTGTTCCGTTTCTTACATGATTTAATCGTCTCTACTATTCATGTTAGCCGGATTGTCCTGAAAAAAGATATGAATATTCGTCCAGGTATTTTTAGATATGATACAACGCTTGAAACTGACTGGGAAGTAACGATGCTAGCTTTACTGATTACCTTAACTCCTGGGACACTTTCGATTGATATTTCGGATGATTACAAAGCAATTTATGTTCACTCTCTTCATGTGCCAAATATTGAGGAAGAAATTGCTACTATTCGTAAGTCTTATGAAGGCGCGATTATGGAGGTGTTCCACGGATGATTATTCAAATCGCCTTATCCATTGGTTTGCTACTATATTCGATTTCCACTTTCTTATATCTTTACCGAATTCTAAAAGGACCAACCACCTCAGACAAAGTAGTAGCACTTGATTCTATTGGGATGAACCTGGTTGCGATTGTCGCCCTACTGTCAATGTTTTATGATACTAATGCCTTTTTAGATGTTATTTTACTTATCGCTTTACTTGCATTTATTGGAACAGTTTCCTTTGCCAAATTTATTGAGAAAGGAAAGGTGATTGACCGTGAACGTGATAATTGAAATTATTATTTCCGTGATGATTTTAATCGGTGGTTTGCTTAGTATTCTTGCCGCAATTGGCGTTATTAGGCTCCCTGACGTATATACTAGAACTCATGCTGCGGGGATTAGCAATACTTTTGGAGTTAGTTTATTATTATTTGCCACAGTTGGTTATTTCTTTCACTCAGGAGAAGGCTTTAATGCGCGGGTTCTACTCGCTATCCTGTTCATCTTCCTAACAACACCTGTAGCTTCTCACTTGATTAACCGTGCCGCTTATGACACGGGTGTTCCACTTGCAATTCGAATTCGTGACCAATTGCGTTCAGTGAAAAAAGACGATATCAAGAAAAAGAAAAACCTAATTATTCGCCAAGAACAAATTGAAAAAGCACGACAAGAACGTGAGGAACTTGAAGAAAGAATGGAATGGGAACGACGCGAAGAAAAGATTGATGCGCGTGAAGATAAAGAAGAAGAACAACGTGAACGCGAGGAACAAACGATTGAAGAACAGTCGGATGATTCTGAGCATGAAATCATCGAACAAGATGAAAGTGAAACAGAGGAAGACGAAGATAAAACGAAGAAATAAAACAAGCATGGCACGAGTTTTTACTCTCCGCCATGCTTTTCGTTTCGTTTCTTTTTCACTGCTATCGTACATCTACTAATACAGATTAACTTGTCTGCCTCATCAGTAATTTTAACTTCCCATACTTGGGTGCTTTTTCCAAGGTGAACTGCCTCTGCGGTTGCAGTGATCAGACCATTTTTTTTGGAAGCAAGGTGATTAGCATTAATTTCTAAGCCAAAGACAATTTCGTCTGGTTTGATAGATTTGGCAGCACCAATACTTGCAGCATGCTCTGCTAGTACAACCGAAACACCACCGTGCAAATAGCCAAATGGTTGATGCACTTTTTCGGTTACTTCTAATTGAACTACCGCTTTCCCTTTTTCTACTGAAATGATTTGAATGCCAATTGTTTCTTGGAGTCCCATGAGTTCCCTTCTTTCCGAAATTGATTTATACTTTATTATATAAGAATTGGGAGAAAAATTCTATTATGTGTTTCTAGCAAGAATAGTTGTGGTAAAATAAGAATAGACTTTTTGACAGGAGAGATTAGATGTCGATATTTATGAATACACCTTTAATTGCATCGATTATTGCAATTGTATTTGCACAAGTTGTTAAAGTGCCGATACATATACTAGTATACCGCAAATTCAACGTCGGACTAATGTTTTCTACCGGTGGCATGCCTAGTTCTCATTCTGCTGCTGTAACGGCATTAATGACCACACTAGCCCTCGAATATGGCTTAGATTCTCCATATTTCGCAATCGCTGTTGTCTTTGGCATTATTGTCATGTTTGATGCAACGGGAGTTAGACGACAAGCTGGTGAACAAGCTGTCGTACTAAATAAATTAGTTACTGATTTCCAAGAATTCGTGGAACATGCTAAAGGTCTTGCTGCACCTGAACAAGAAGAAAAAACGAAACATTTAAAAGAATTGCTTGGTCATAAACCAATGGAAGTATTTTTTGGAGCTGTGACTGGGATTATTATTGGATTTATAATGGAATTTATTTTGTAACAAAAAAGCTGGCGCACTACATCATCGCCAGCTTTTTTGATTCCTACAATATTTATACGTCTAACTTACGGCTTGCCATCCAGCGTATCATATCGGGATCAGAGTGAGAAAAGAATTGGCTTTCCCCTTCATTCAAAGTAGTAATTTTTGCTCTGTCATCCATTGTTAATTCAAAATCAAATATCGCTAAATTTTCTTTCATCCGTTCTGGTTTCACAGACTTTGCAAGCGTGATTATATCTTGCTCTACTAACCAGCGAAGAATCACTTGTGCTACTGACTTATTATATTTTTCTCCAATATTTACTAAGATTGGATTACTAAATATATTATTTTTACCTTCTGCAAATGGTGCCCAAGCTTCTGGCATAATTCCTTCTGCTTTTAATGCTTCAATATTCTTCGTCTGTTGTTGGAATGGATTAATTTCGATTTGATTCACTTGCGGAACGATTTCGTTGAATTCAGCAAGATCCACTACCTTATCAACTGCAAAATTAGAAACACCTATTGCCCGGATTTTTCCTTCTTTTTGTAGTTCTTCCATTGCTAGCCAAGCACCATAAACATCATTAAAGGGTTGATGGATAAGTAATAAATCCACATAATCTAAGCCAAGGCGCTTTAAAGAACGCTCAAAGGAAGAAATTACCCCTTGATAGCTCGTATTTTCCACCCAAATTTTTGTTGTAATAAACAGCTCTTTCCGGTCGACTCCCGAACTTACAATACCTCTTCCAACTGCTTCCTCATTCATATAACTTTGCGCAGTATCAATATGTCGATACCCCGCTTTAATTGCTTCTTTTACCGCTGTTTCGGCTTCAGATGGATCCGTAATTTGAAATGTACCAAATCCTAAAATTGGTATTTCTACCCCATTATTTAATTTAACAGTTTTCATAAAACATCCTCCTCATTCTTTAAAACGTTTACTATCTTTATCTTCCTTATTTACTATAGACCTTGAAGTGCACTCCAACGCAAGAGAAAAACCTTATAAAAGTATCGAAAAAGTAGTATAATAGTTGTACTTACTGTTTATTTTCCTACTGACTCGGGAATCAAACAACATATTCTATTTTCATTTAAATACTTCTTAGTTTTAACTCGATAAGATAGTCAATGGTTTATCTACAAAATGACGCTTCTTTTTGAAAGAAGCGTCATTTTGTAGATGGGAGTAAGTATACATAGCAATAGTTTGATAAGGAGTGGAAACATATGAAAAAAATAACATTCGTATTTGGAGTTTATACGCTTGTTCTAGGACTTTTAGTAGGAGCGATTGCGGCCATTTTCCTTGGCTTAGTACACTTTTCTACTGATTTTTTATGGACTTACTTGCCTGAACAGCTTCAGTCACCGTGGTATTATCCGCTAATAATGGGATTGATTGGTGGATTATTCGTAGGGATTCTCCAACTTAAATTTGGTGGTTACCCCCATTCCATGCACGAAAATATGGCTGAATTAAAACGCACCGGTCGGATCGAATATAAGAACCGCCTACTGAAAACAATAGTAACTGCTTGGATTATTCTTTCTTTTGGAGCAAGCGTTGGCCCAGAAGCAGCTTTAATCGGTATTGTTGGTAGTAGTACTACTTGGATTATCGATCATTTAAAAGTATCCGCTAGTCGTAAAGAAGAATTAATTAGCCTAAGTATCGGAGCAATTATCTCTAGTATTTTCCTCTCTCCATTCAGTGGACTTGCTGAAGAAATTGATGACAGTACGCAAGCAAAAAAAGTACCGAAAAATTCAAAATTAGTTTTATCAATTCTAATTTCTTTTAGTGCACTGGCATCTTTTCTGTGGTTGAAATCATTTATGAAAATGCCCGCAAGTATTTTTGCAATTCGTTTACCTGATGCAGGTTGGTCATGGTGGTTTGCCATTTTATTTATTCCTATGATTATTTTAGGTTGGTTGTTTAGTATTTATTTTGAGCAACTTCAAGTTTATATAGCTAAAGCCCTTTCTTTCATCAAAAACAAAATGTTGCTAGCTCTAGTTGGTGGTTTTAGTATTGGTATATTTGGTATTATTTCTTATTACTTATTATTTTCTGGTGAACATCAATTAATTGAAATAACTAAAAATGTTCAAGCGTTTTCTATTTTAACTTTACTTACTATTGCTCTTTTAAAACCAGTATTAGTTGGTATTTGCTTAGCTACAGGTTGGAAAGGCGGGGCAATTTTTCCTGCGATTTTCTCCAGTAGTGTCATGGGGTATTTAGTAACGGTTTGGTTAGATGGGCCTACTGGGTTCTTAATTACTATTTTTGTTGCTGCTAGCTGTACAAAAATTATTGGTAAGCCAGCATTAACGGCTTCGATTTTACTATTTGTTTTCCCACTACAGTTTTTCCCTTTCATTCTACTAACTGCGTTTATCGTTAATAAAAATTGGTGGGCGAGTTTTAAAAAGCTAACACAGCAAAATTAAACACCAAGTAGCTCGTACTTGGTGTTTCTAACTATAGTATTAATTTTCTTTTTTTATATAGAATGTTCCCTTTTTTTCTTTTAAAATTTTTTTATCAATAAGAAGTAACAGTTTTTCATTTAATAGTTTACGAGATATTTTGCCATACTTGGCCATTTTCATTTTATTGATGTATTTTGGAATTTCTTGATAACCATTTTCGCTTTCAATATCTAGTTTTTCACAGAGATATTGCAAGGCATAGACAATTCTATCTTCAGCGGATAAATCATATTTAATTAACTCATTATACAAATTTTTATTATTTACTAAAGTTGCTTCTAAAAGCCATTCCATATAGGATGGCTTATTTGTTGCGTAGTTTAGAAAGTACTCCCTATTAACAAAAATGAGAGAGACTTCCGTATCACAAACTAAGTGCAATTCGTTTTCCCCACTAATTGCTGCCAATTGTTGATTGATTATATCGCCATTTGAAAAGAAATGAAGTATTTGAAACTTTTTATTCTCCACATGAAGAATTCCATTTGTAATAATGATGAACTCATCTAAAAATATTTCTCCTTTGATAATTTTATTTTTAGAGAATTTTTCGCAGCGGATCCATTTATCTTTTAATTTGTACTTATCTAATTCTGTGACCATTTCTTTCACTTTTTCATTGTACAAATGTATCTCCTCCTACTAGTTTTACTAAGTTTAGCAGGATTGCAGGTAAGTTATACGTGTATTTTACACACTATTTTAGTTGTTTTTCGTCTAATTTATTACAAAAGAGTCTTTAAAAGGAGAAATTTTAATCAAAAAAAGAAATTCTCGTCCATTAATTGGAGAGAATTTCTTTTTTCAGGAGCAATCCCAGTTATACATAATGTTCGAAAAGTCCCGATTGATTAAATCTTGTTTGTTGATGAAAAAGTTCCCAACACCACAGTCGCCCCACATAATTGCCATCCGATTTCCTTCAAAGTCTTCAGAGTCTAATTGGAATAATAAAGTGTCATGATGCGGATTTTCTGTATAAGCTCGTGGGTCTTCTTGTGTGAAAAATGGATAGCCACCAATCTGACTTTCATTTGTTGCCAGATTGTATAGTTCGTCCGATTTATCTTCAGCATCAGCAAATATTAAATCCGCAAGTTCATAAAAATTATGGCCGAATTCATTTTCAAAATCGTAGCTATCTTGTAACAAGATCTGGTCAGACACTTGGCCGGAAATTTTAAATTCGCCATTTACGACTGGATAAAAGTCGGTTTTCGTTATATCCGCAAAAAAAGAATTTTGTTCATCTGCTGTAAGGCTTTCACTCCCTAAATCCTCAAAGAAAAATACCCGGAAATTCTCTTGTTTTGTTGGATTATCAAAATTAAGTCCTAATAAGTCATCTTGATAATCAATGTAAAATGCTAATAAACCAAATTCTGGATAGTTTTCCATTTGCGGCATTTCCGAAAAATTGATTTGTGCTAAAAGCGAAAGCGGCTTACCTTCTTCGGTTACTGGATAGCCTTGTTCTTTTGGTAAGTATCCGCGCCCACCAGCTTTACTTTGGAGTAATGAAAGTGTTCCAGAATCTTTAAAATGTAATACCATTCGTTCTTTTTCTGTTTCTAAAAATCGTTCTGCCCACTCGCTAGGAAGAATATCAAAAAGCTGTTCCATGCGCTACCTTCTTTCTTTTTTTCTAATTATAACATGAAAAAAGTGCAATATCTGATGAAACGAGATATTGCACTGCTTTGATTTTATTTATAAAATTTGAATTTCCCTTTACTTGCTAAAACACCTGTACCACCGATTAATAACAGTGCGCGATCATCGATAACTTTTTTCATCACAGAAGCTGGATAGCCTTTTAGATTTTTCCCAAAGACAACACCGATTGCGTCATTATCGCCTAGTGAGCAGACCGTTCCTTTTTCATGATACACAAAATCTTCTAAATCTGTTTCGCCTTTTACTAATTTTGCTAAGTTCACTGCTGCAACGTCTGCTTGTTGCATAGCGATTTGAGCAGTTGGCGGGAATGGACGTTCATTTGCTGGGTTGATGATTAATGAACAATCACCAACGATTAAAATTTCTTCATTACCTGGGACAGTTAAGTTGTTGTTTACTTTTACACGTCCACGGCCAGCTTCGAAACCAGAAGCTTCAATAACACTATTGCCGCGAACTCCAGCAGCCCAAATAATCGTTGCGGCTTTAATTTCGCGAATTTCATTTTCACTTTCAGCATATTTTACGCCGTCAGCAGTAGCTTCTTTTACTGGTTTTCCAACATGAAACTCAACGCCACGATCTTCTAGAACGCCAACTCCGTAATCCACTAATTTTGCATCAAATTGTGGTAATACTTTTGGAGCAGCTTCCATACAGAAAATGCGTACTTTCTCACGTGGTACATCATATTTTTTCACTAGTTCTGGAATACGATTAGTTAATTCCCCAAGAAACTCAATTCCAGTAAAGCCCGCTCCACCAACGATGATTGTTAATAATTCATCTCGAGAATCTGTTTTCCATTTAGCAAATTGCGCTTCGATATGTGCACGAATTTTTTTCACTGATTCTACGCTTGTAATAGTATAAGCATATTCTTTTAAACCACTGATTCCAAATGTTTCTGCTTCTGACCCCAGTGCAATTAATAAATAGTCATAGCTGATATCGCCATTTGCATCTAGTGTGACTGTTTTTTCATCTTTATTAATTTTTACTACTGTATCTTGGATGAAAGTCGTTTTTGCTTCATTAACAACTTTTTCAAGGGGATACATTAATTTTTCCGGTTCAATTGTTCCAGCGGCTGCCTCATGTAACCATGTCGTTTCATGATGATAGTCATTCTTATTCACTAGAACGATTTCGGCATCCAAGTTTCTTTGTTGCAATTTACGTAACGTTTTTAATCCTCCGTATCCTGCTCCGAGAATGACAATTTTTGATTTACTCATCTGTTATCACATCTACTTTCCCTTATATTTTTTTTCACAAAAAAAATGGCATTAAGAATTTCTTACTGCACCTATGTAGATTGCGCTAAAAATCTACTGCAAACTATTTAAAGCGAAACTGGTAAGTACCAATATATTCTCTTTTTTATAGCTTACAAACTATATCATAGACTTTTTCAGTCTCATTTTCAAGAAAGCGAACTTGCGGTTTTTGGCTTCTCGTGAACTGGGTTAGAGTTGTATATGATTTTATTCACAATATAGCGCTCTACTTACTTGATTTTAGGAATTATCTTATATTAAGCCTAGAATTGGTCTAGTTCATTTTTAGAATTTAGTACCTTCTCACAATCCCGTGAGCATTCTTTTTAAGTAATTTATGCTAAAATATGCTTATTGCAACTTTAGCGATTTCATAAGGGATTTTAGTACCTAGGGGGGTGATGTATTTTGGATGAAAAAACAAAAATTTATGATATCACGATCATTGGTGGTGGACCGGTTGGGCTATTTGCGGCCTTTTATGCTGGGATGCGAAGTGCGAGTGTGAAAATAATCGAAAGTTTACCACAATTAGGCGGGCAACTTTCAACGCTTTATCCCGAGAAGTATATTTATGATATTCCGGGCTATCCATCAGTTCGCGCACAAGAACTTGTGAACAATCTAATTCAACAAATGAAACCGTTCGAGCCAACTGTTGCGCTAGAGGAAGCAGTTCAAAGCGTGGAAAAACAAGTAGATGGGACATTTGAAATCATCACAAAAAAAGACACACATTATAGTAAAGCAGTTATTATTACAGCTGGTAACGGAGCATTTGAACCAAGGCGTTTAGATCTTCCTGATGCAGAACAATATGAAGGCAATAGTATTCATTACTTTATTAATGATATAAGTCGTTTTTCTGGACGGCGTGTGGCAGTTTGTGGTGGTGGCGATTCCGCAGTAGACTGGGCACTTATGCTTGAAAAAGTAGCGAGTTCTGTCTCCATTATTCATAGACGTAATGCTTTTCGCGCACATGAACATAGCGTCGGCAATCTAGAAAAATCTTCTGTAGAGGTCAAAACACCGTTCATTCCAACCGAAGTGCTTGGGGAAGGAGGCAAACTGACCCATATTACTTTGCAAGAAGTAAAAGGCGATACAAAAGAAATACTGGAAATTGACGATTTTATCATTAATTACGGTTTTGTCTCCTCGCTTGGTCCTATCAAAAACTGGGGACTTGAGCTAGAGCGCAATTCAATTATTGTAAATTCTAAAATGGAAACAAGTGTCCCTGGCATTTATTGTGCCGGCGATATTTGCACCTACGATGGTAAAGTAAAACTCATTGCAACAGGATTTGGAGAAGCCCCAACTGCTGTAAATAATGCGATGAACTTTATAGATCCAAAAGCTCGGGTGCAACCGATGCATTCCACTTCTTTATTTGAATAATAACGAAAGCCACGAGGTCACTTGTGGTTTTATTTTTTACTCACCGGGAAAAGTTCTTTGTAGATATTTTTTAGGAGGAGATTACTAATGAACGTACTTGTCATTGGCGCGAATGGTAAAATCGGCCGTCATCTAGTAAAAAAACTTGCCATGGAAAAAGGTTTTTTTGTACGAGCAATGGTTAGAAAAGCGGAACAAGTAGAGGCTCTTGAAAAACTTGGTGCAAAACCAATTATTGCAGATTTAAAAAAGGACTTTATTTACGCGTATGATGAAATAGAAGCAGTCATTTTTACAGCAGGATCTGGCGGCCATACACCTCCTGAAGAAACAAGCAAGATTGACCAGGATGGTGCGATTAAAGCGATAGACTTTGCAAAAGAAAGAGGCATTCGTCGTTTTATCATCGTTAGTTCTTATGGAGCAGATGAACCAGAAAACGGACCAGATTCACTCATTCATTATTTAAAAGCTAAAGCTAAAGCAGATGAAGTACTAAAAAGAAGTGGACTCGATTACACTATCGTTCGGCCGGTTGGGCTTTCTGATGATGCCGGAACTGGCAAAATCACGAATGTTTCCGGTGCTCCAAAAACATCGATTCCACGTGAGGATGTTGCTTCTTTTATCACAGAAGCTTTGTCACAAAAATCCAGTATTCATCAAACCTACACCATCGAAAGTGGCGAAACACCCATTACCAAATTTTTCAGTTAATAAAAAAGCGATGATGCCAATTTTAACGGTGTAGTGCGCCCCCAAAGTTAGACCAAAAAATCTAACTTTGGAGGCGTATTTTAATTGGCTAAATATGATGATGGATTCAAGAGAAAAGTAGTGGAAGCTTACCAAAACAGCGAAGGTGGTTATGGCACACTCGCTCAGCGCTTTGGTATATCACATTTTTCTCTGGTTAGAAAATGGGTGAAGATTGTAGAGAAACGGGGGTTTGAAGCATTACAAAGGCGAAGAACGAAACAACATTACACTTCCCAATTCAAGCAAAATGTCCTACACTATTACTTAAATAGCGGTGACTCTTACCTGGATGTTGCCTTGCAGTATGGTTTGCCTTCAGGGGATTTACTTCAAAGTTGGCATCAAAAATTTCTGCGAGAAGGCATCGAAGGTCTTTCACCAAAACAGAAAGGACGACCTTCGATGTCCAAGAAAAAGAAACAAATTCAGCCCAAGAAACCCATGACACGGGAACAAGCATTAGAACGAGAAAACGAATTATTACGTGCAGAACTTGCTTTTATAAAAAAGCTCCGCGCTTTAGGAATGGATGTCCCAGAACGACTCAAGAACGAGATGCCCGAATCATCCACGAACTCCGAAGTGAGTTCCGATTAACGATTCTTCTACAAGCCACAAAATTTCCTAAAGCGACCTACATGTATTGGCAAAAACGATTAGAACAGAAAAATCCAAATGCATCATTAGAGAAAAAGATTCAAGAAATTTTTGATGAGCATCACGGAAACTATGGCTATCGCCGGATTCAACTAGCGTTGAAGGCACAAGGAATAAAGGTCAATCAGAAAAAAGTTCGACGAATTATGGGTAAACTTGGGCTAAAAGGATCCAAGTTTATTCGGAAATCTCGCAGATATAATTCTTACAAAGGAACTATTGGACGAGTGGCAAAAAACCGTATTCGTCGACGTTTTTATACATCCATTCCTCATCAAAAAGTGACCACGGATACATCGGAATTCAAATATTACGAGCGTGATAAAAACAAGCAGCTAGTTATCAAAAAATTGTATTTAGATCCTTTCCTTGATATGTTTAACGGAGAAATTTTATCGTATCGAATTTCTGAGCGTCCCAACGCTAAAGCCATTATGGATGCCCAAAAAGAAGCGATGGACCGTACCGATGATTGCCCCTATCGTCGTACGTTCCACTCTGACCAAGGATGGGCTTACCAAATGAAAGCATACAAAAAGCAGTTAACCAAGCAAAACATCTTTCAAAGTATGTCACGAAAAGGGAACTGTTTTGACAATTCTCCGATGGAGAATTTCTTTGGACTGTTAAAGCAAGAAATGTATTACGGGGTAATTTATGCCAGCTTTAAACAGTTGAAGCAAGCAATAGAAGATTGGATACATTACTACAATCATCATCGAATTAAAACGAAACTTGGTTGTAGTCCTATTCAGTACCGCGAACAGATGACCGCATAAAAAATACCAACCAGATTTCTCTGGTCGGCATTTGGTCTAACTTTTGGGTCTCACTACACGGCTCATCGCTTCTTCTATATTATTAAAACGGATTCTCTTCCAAAAATGTATAGATGTTTGCCACTAGTTCATCCGGCGTTTCTCCCCGAACTACTTCCCCGTCTACTAAAGCAAACAAGCTAGTTGCGCATAAATCACAGTAAGTGAGACAATCATATTCAATCACATCTAAACTATCATCCGCATCCAATTTTGCAAATGCTGCATCTGCTCCACTAGCTAAATTATTCACGCAAAACTCCACAATTGGATTCATTTCTTCTTGCCTCCTAGAAATCTTACATTGTCGCTGAGTAGCCTCGATTCGTCATTACTTGATAGATATCTTTTAACCGCGGATTACCTTCTGCGATAATTTCCCCATCAACCACTATAACTGGATACATATAGTCCTCATCCACAATTTTATTCGCTATATCTCTAATCTCCGTTTCACTCGGCGGATTAAAAATATCC
Organism: Listeria ivanovii subsp. londoniensis; assembly: GCF_000763495.1. Taxonomy (GTDB): domain Bacteria; phylum Bacillota; class Bacilli; order Lactobacillales; family Listeriaceae; genus Listeria; species Listeria londoniensis. Next base: position 2,616,947 of record NZ_CP009576.1, read on the forward strand.
ACGTACTCAACGACAAATGGCTGCCCAGAAAACTTCCTTCCAATCGCCGCCCGAAGCCATTCCTCAGTCTCTTTCGAGGAGGGCGCTCCGACACAACTCGCACAAATAGTCGTTGAACCATATACATATAACTTTGCTTCATTTACCATCACGCTTCACCTCACTATCATTGTACAAAAACCTATCCAAAAAAGCGACTAAGCTGTTTCACTTTAGCCTAACTATTAAATTTCATGAATTTTTACAAAGCTATGAATTGACACAAATTTCTAGATATATTATAATATTTCCAATACATTGCATTTCTTTAACGCTGTGATGTATTAGCAAAGCAAAACACAGTCTAGTTGTACCCGTGATTTCACGGTCAACATATAAGTAACACTCCCTTTAACAATTGGGCGCGCAACCCAATTGTCTTTCAACCTTACCAGTTGAAAGAGCACGTTCCTTTCTGAGCCTTAGGAACGTGTTTTTGTTTGGCCCGTTCGAAGCAAAGCGAGTTACGGGCCAAATATGCATGCGAGTAACACGAGCATGTAATCCTTCCATACCTCACACTTCCAAAACCTAACTAAACTTCATCCGGATTATTCCAAACACCCCCTCAAAAAAACCAATCTCTTCCCATTTCCCATTATCCTGTTATAATAGAAAATATAATAACTCCGCACGAAAGGAGAGCTATTTCCTATGGAAGAAATTAGTTATGCCGAAGTTGATAAAGCTTTAAAAAAATTCCGTCCCTTCCTAGTCCGTGATGGCGGCGATTATGAACTTGTGGAAGTAACTCCAGACGGCACAGTGAAAATCAAGTTACTTGGCGCCTGCGAAACCTGTCCAAGTTCTGATATGACTTTAAAGATGGGAATTGAGCTAACTTTATCTGAAAAAATTATTGGATTCAAAGAAGTAGTACAAGTTTTTTAAGTAATCATTTATTAGCGGCCTACTACAACGGTCGCTATTTTTGTATGAACATGTTTAGAATTCCTATAAACGTCTATCATACAATATACATACAAGAAATAAGGAGGTAAAAAAATGGTAGAAAAACAAAGCGCCTTAGAGTCAAAAGCCCGTAGCTGGCTTATCGAACGTGGTGTAGAAATGGATGATATTGCAGAACTCGTTTTATTTTTACAACAAAAGTACCATCCTGGATTAGAACTCGAAATTTGCCGTCAAAATGTGGAGCACGTCCTTCGCAAACGAGAAGTTCAAAATGCTATTTTAACGGGTATACAGCTTGATGTCATGGCAGAAAATGGCGAACTCGTTCAACCACTCCAAAATATTATTAGTGCTGATGAAGGCCTTTATGGCGTTGATGAGATTCTTGCACTTTCAATCGTTAATGTATATGGCTCGATTGGTTTCACTAATTATGGTTATATTGACAAAGTAAAACCAGGTATTCTAGCAAAACTTAACGAACATGATGGAAAAGCTGTTCATACATTTTTAGATGACATTGTCGGCGCTATTGCCGCTGCTGCTGCAAGTCGTCTCGCTCATAGTTATCATGACGATATCGTAAACTAACAAAAACCAGTAAAATCGGGAGACTAGTCCTCTGATTTTACTGGTTTTTCTTTATTCCATTTTACTTCTACTTGGCGAATCGAATTTTTATTCATCGAGCGAACAATAAAACGATAACCTTCATGTTCTATTTCGTCTCCGGCTTCTAAATCAAATCGTTCTAGTAACATCCACCCAGATAAAGTATGAACCCCTGGACTATCAATTGGAATTCCTAGCGCCTCTTCCACGTCGAGTAGTGGCTCAGACCCAGCTATAATAAAATGGTTTGTCGCTACTTTTCGAATTCCTTTTGGTCCTTTTGCTTCTTCCATGTCACCTACAATCACTTCCATAATATCTTCCAGTGTCACAATTCCCGCCGTCCCACCATATTCATCTGTCAAAATAGCAAAAGGCTCACTTTCTTGTTGCATTTTAACAAGTAATTCTTCTAAAGCTATTCCCTCAAATACTTCTAAAATAGAACTAATGAATGGTTTAATCGGTTTATCCATAATAGCTTCATCTTTACCAAGTCCCGCCATTACAGCACTGACCCGAAGCATGCCAACAATATGATCCTTATCGTCATCTTCCATTACAGGGAAAATATGGTATGTATGTTCTGAAGTTAGTTGCAATAAATCTCGTACTGTCGCTGTCTGATTAATAGCAATCATTGACATTCGCGGTATCATCACTTCTTTTGCTGGCACATCACTAAGCTTAAAAATATTTTTCATATAACGAAATTCTTGAGGATTAAGTAAGCCTTGTCTGTAACTATCTTCAAAAATAATTTTAAGTTCCGTTGGAGTCATTTGGTCTGCCTCATCCGTTTGTTTCACTCCAAACATCCGCGTAATCAAATTGGCCGAATTATTTAATAACCAGTTAAGTGGAAATGTCACCCGGTACCAATAAACAAGCGGTCTAGCAATAAACAGCGCTACTTTTTCTGTACTTTGAATGGTAAATGTTTTTGGAGCAAGTTCCCCGAGAACAACATTTAGAAAAGTAATCAATATAAATGACACAAAAATCGAAATCGGTTTTTCAAGCGATTCAGGTAATGGTAACATTTGAAAGAATGGTTCAAGCCAGCCCCGCATAGTTGCTTCTCCAACCCACCCCATTGCTAGAGCAGCGAGCGTGTTTCCTAATTGACAAGCAGCTAAGTAGTCATTCATATTGGAAGTTACTTTTTTGACATATTTTGCTCGTGGATTATCCGTTGCTAGCAGTTGCAAGACAGTTGGTTTTCTAATTGCAACAATCGCAAATTCACTCGCAACAAAAAAGGCCGTCGCTGCAATTAAAAATATCACAAAAAAATCATTAAAAATGCCCATTCTACATTCTCCTTATCTGCTGCCTTTCATTCTCTTAACGTTCAAACCACAAATCAGCAACTGCTTCCCCGTCGATAATTTCACCCGTTTTTACAAAGCCATATTTCGCATAAAATTTTTCAGCAATACTATTTTCTGGTTCATAAGACAAGCAAAGACGCGCTGGTTTTTCAGGGAGTTTTTTTACTTTTTCAATAATTTGCGTAAGTGCATCCCCACCATAACCTTTGCCTTGATGTTCTTTACCAGTCATAAAACGAACGAGCCAGAATTCTCCGTTGTCTGGGTCCATCCCATACATCGCATAGCCTACTGGTGTATTATCCGCATAGATAACAAGCGAATGATATGTTTCTTCCAAACTTGCTTCGATAATCGAATACCAATTTTCTGCTACAAATGTTTTTTGGTGTGGATGTACTTCTAGTTTAGCCGTATCATAAAAATTATCTTTCGTTAATTTTCGAATCGAAACCATTAATTCTCCCCCATTTCGTTGATAAAAAAAGAGCAGAAAAATTCCGCTCTTCTAGTTAATTTCCCAATCAGTTAACTTAGTCACAGCATAAGTTGGCTGGATTTTCTTTGTCATTAGCGCTTCTTTTGAAGTAAAGCCAGTATGAACAATGAGCGTGTCCATGCCGTAATTAATTCCTGCCAAAATATCTGTTTCGTAATTATCGCCAACCATTATTGCTTCGTCTTTCGTTACACCAAGTTTCGCGAGTGCTTGTTCCATAATAATCGGCTCTGGTTTTCCAATAAAAACGGGTGTTGTTTCTGTTGCCACGGAAACGACAGATGTAATCGAACCATTTCCTGGAAGTAAACCATGCTCTGTCGGTATTGCCGCATCCCCATTCGTGGAAATAAACATCGCACCACCTCGAACTGCAAGAGCGGCTTTCGCAAATTTTTCATAATCGACTTCTCGGTCAAGTCCAACGACAACAAAAGCTGGATTACTAGAAGTTATTTCAAATCCATTATCTGTTAGTTCTTGTTTTATTCCACGTTCTCCAATAACATAAACTGTTTTTTCGCGTTTTTGTTCTAGCATAAATTGGACAGTTGCTTGTGAAGTAGTAAAAACATCCTCACTAACGGCTTGAATTCCCATATCAGTTAAATGCTCCGCTACTTGCCCAGGTGTTTTTGTCGAGTTATTGGTTACAAATAAATACGGAAGTTCAGCACGTTTTAAGTTTTCAACAAAAATAATTGCTTCTGGAATTACTTCTGCACCACGATACATGGTTCCGTCTAAATCAATTAAATAAGCTTGATAATTTTTCAATTTCTGACTACCTCATTTACTATTTTACTTTTTTTATCACAAAATAAGCACAACCAAAGTTGCAGTATTCATAGATATATTCTTTTAAGGTACTAATTTTGTTATCGTAAGCGGCTTTGCGGTTTTCATCATCAAAAAAGCCTTTTAATCGAAGTTGGTCATAACCCCAATCGCCAACAATATAGTCATATCTTCCAAGGATGTCGCTAAATCGTTCATTTAACTTTTCCTCATCAAAAGCATCGCGATAATTGGTGATAATCTCATAATTTAAATCTTGAATCGTAATCGTCACTTGTTTTCCTCCTGTCCATACATTTCCTTGAGTTTCCATTTTAAAATATCTCGGAGTAATTCTGGTGTATATACTTCTTTTCGTTTTATTTGTTTCACAATGGGGAAAAACGGCGCGAATACAAAGGTATCGTGTGTTGCTATCCGATATTCCCGATTTTTATCAATAGGTTTATTATCAAAAAGGGCTATCTCCTTCACCTGGTCAAATCCAGCTCGGTCCATCAGAATCGTGCCAAAAAACTCGCCACGGAAACCAAATCCTCGTAATGGAATATCCCTAAGTTCTGCTTTTTTTCGGTAAATTCCATCAATCAATATTTCTAATTCCTCGCCTGTCATTGTTAGTGCAATAGCATTAAGTGGATGAGGTAACATTTGGTGAATATCAAAGGCGGTTACAATCCCAGCCTCAAAGTCCGTCATAAAAATCCCTGCATTCATGACAAATGTCTCCGCGCCAGTCCATTCACAAACCGCATCATTTAAAATATGAGCAATTTCGGAGTCATCAAACCAATTATGCGCTAACTTTTCAGGAATCGCAACTACTTTTTCGGTGAGTTCGTCTCGACCTTTTTCAAAAAAAGCTTGAATTTCGTTTGCCTCATTTGGAACAGCTGGCAGATCTTCGGTTTTAAAAGTGGTCGCAATTTTAGAAAGGATGTGATTATCGTCGTCTAGCTCGATATCGACTTTACCTACATATTCGCCCCATCTTCCGGCAGCAGCAAGCAGAGCATTCCCTTCCAATTTCCCATTTTCAAGTAGATGGTGTGTATGTCCCCCTAAAATAATATCGATTTCAGGAATTTCAAGTGCAATTCGTTCGTCAGTTGGCAGTCCTAGATGGCTCAGCATAATAACCAAGTCGGTTCCTTGTTCCAAGCCAGCAATTTGTTTTTTTATCGCACGCATAGGTTCCTCAATTCCCCAGCCCATTTCTTCATAATACTCTTTAAAGGGAGCAGTGGCACCAATAATCGCTATTTTTATTTGATTTATTTCTTTATATACAATCGACTTCACCCAGTCTGGTTGTTTCGTTCTTGCTTTATCAGCAAAGAAGTTACAACAAATAACCGGAAAAACGGCATGTTTATATAAATTTTCTAAGTCTTCATGTGCTAAAGTCGTTCCTTCATTATTTCCAAATGTCACCGCATCATATGGTAATTGATTGAGTAAATCAGTATTAGCAAGACCTTTTGTTCCTTCAGTAAGCGGATGAACCCGGTCCAAAAAATCGCCAATATCGAAAAATAACACTGACTTGCCTTCTTCATTAGCTGTAGATCTTTTCTCTTTTAGAAAGGTAAAAATACGTGGCCAATGTTCCAAGTGACTATGAACATCATTTGTGTGCCATAAAGTTAAATGTTTCATTAATCCACCCCACTCCTCACTATCACTATTGTAGCTTAAATCTTCTTTTTTTACACGTGTTGGGGTTGCATGAATCGCCTGTTTCTCTTTTTATGTTATGATAGAATATATTGTTTTAAAGGGAAGTGATTTTTTGGATATTACACAAACTGTCGAAATCCTACTAATCTCTGTTTTTGCAGGGGTAGTTGGCTCTTTGCTTGGTCTTGGTGGCGGTATTATTGTTACGCCCGCCTTGACGCTTATTTTTGGAATTGACATCCAGTATGCAATTGGCGCGAGTATTATTTCCGTCATTGCTACAAGTAGTGGTTCCGCGGTCGCTTACATAAAAGATGGAATTACAAACTTACGAGTCGGTATGTTTCTGGAAATTGCTACAACAATTGGCGCGATAACTGGTGCCTTTGTTAGTGGGCTACTTTCAGCAACTGCTTTATACATTATTTTTGGCCTTTTACTACTTTACTCAGCTTTCAACATGATTAAAAAAGTTGGCTCTGAATTTCCGACAAATGTAAAACCGGATCCAATTGCGACAAAACTGAACCTACATGATTCTTATTACGATAAGTCGCTTCGGCAAACAGTTGATTATCAGGTTGCGAATGTGCCCGCTGGTTTTGGTGTGATGTACGGAGCGGGTATTGCCAGTGGATTACTTGGTATCGGTAGTGGTGCTTTTAAAGTAATGGCACTTGATGTCTTTATGAAAATGCCACTTAAAGTCAGTAGTGCAACGAGTAATTTAATGATGGGTGTAACTGCCGCTGCAAGTGCAACAGTATATTTATTCCAGGGAGATATTCAACCTGCTATCGCTGCCCCTGTTGCAATCGGGGTATTAGTCGGTGCTACACTCGGAACACGCGTCATGCAACGCTTAAAAAGTAAAGTCATCCGGATTATCTTCATTCCTGTCATTTTATATGTTGCCTTCCAAATGATTTTAGAAGGATTGGGGTGGATTTAAATGACTGAGAAAAAAGATGAGATGTATCGCGTCGAGCTTATTGTGAGTGCCTTGTTACGAATCGGTGTTGTTTTGAGTGCAATTATCATTGTTTTCGGGCTTGTGATGCTTTTTGTGACTGGCGAAACCGGCTATCCCGGGGAAACTTACCCAACATCGCTCACCGCCATTTTTAGTGGACTTAGCACGCTTAAACCATACGCCATCATGATGTTTGGCCTATTTTGCTTAATTTTAACTCCAGTCTTACGCGTTGTCGTTTCTCTATTTACATTTTTGAAAGAGAAAGATTACTTGTATGTCGGAATCACTGGGCTAGTATTGGTTATTTTAGTTATTAGTTTTTTGATTGGTATTAATGCGTAAAAAAAGGCATGGTGCAGAAAATTTATCTGCATCATGCCTTTTTTACTCGGAAAATAAATCCATTTGCATTGGAGCTAAACCTTGAAATTTCACATTTAACGCCGTTTGCAAATGTTTAGCATTATCAGCTGCATCCCCGCCACTATTGTTGTTAAAAATGACAACGACTTCTTTAGACAATTTTTGTAGGTGTTCGACATATTTGGCCCATTCTTTAATTTCCTCATCATTATAACGATACAGCGTCCGGACTTCGCGCCACTCAGGACTACTTGCTTTCATCCAGCCATATTGGTTCCGACCGTGTAATCTTACCATCGTCATTTCTGGACTTGTCTCGCGCAGAATAATCGGTACACTTCCAGAGCCAACTTGCGGCTCGTCAACAACTGTATGAATGAAACCTAGCTCTTTTAGCAAGTCTAATGTTTTTTCAGTGTTTTGCTCGGTGTACCAAGAATTATTTCGAAACTCAATCGCAACTGGCAAATCACCCATTTTCCCAGCAATATATTTCAAGTAGGCTACATTTTCTTTTGTGCAATTAAAATACGGAGGAAATTGGAATAAAATCGCCTTTAATTTTCCCGTTTCACTTATCGGCGCAATCATATCCATATAAGCCGTATACATCGCATTTTCACTATCAAAATACTGTGACCATTCTTTATGTTTCGTCATTGCCGAAAACGCCTTAACCACAAACCGAAATTCTTCTGGTGTTTGTGTGGCCCAGTTTGCCGTCGTTCTTGGCGAAGGAATGGCATAAAAACTCGTATCAACTTCCACTACAGGAAAATGTGCCGCATAATCAGCCAAAGTTAATTTTTTCGTCTGCAACAAAGAATCATGATCACTCCACCCAGTTAATCCGATTGTAATCACCGCTACCACCCTCTCTATTTTTAAGCATTTATTTATGTTCATTATAACGCAAAATGGAGGGGGAATCTTTTAATTTGGTTTTTAGCGCACGATTAAAAAAGGAACAGGAAATATTTAGTAATCAATAAAAAAGAGAAAGCGAGATTCCGCTTCCTCTTAAAATATTAATTCATCAACCAATCGAACCTTCCATTTCAAACTTAATCAAACGGTTCATTTCGACGGCGTATTCCATTGGTAATTCTTTTGTAAATGGTTCAATGAAGCCCATAACGATCATTTCGGTCGCTTCTTCTTCGCTTAAACCACGGCTCATTAGATAAAAAAGTTGTTCTTCTGAAACCTTAGAAACTTTGGCTTCGTGTTCTAATGAGATGTTGCTGTTTAAAATTTCGTTGTAAGGAATGGTATCAGATGTGGAAAGATTATCCATAATTAGCGTGTCACACTCGATATTCGAACGTGCCCCATCTGCATTACGGCCAAAATGAACGATTCCACGATACGTTACGTTTCCGCCTTGCTTAGAAATCGACTTCGATACGATAGTAGACGACGTATTAGGCGCATAGTGCATCATTTTTGCTCCAGCATCCTGACGTTGGCCTTTACCAGCAATCGCGATAGAGAGGGTTGTTCCACGCGCACCTTCACCGCGTAAGTGCACGGCTGGGTATTTCATCGTTAATTTCGAACCGATGTTACCATCAATCCATTCCATCGTTGCATTTTCCTCACAGAAAGTACGTTTTGTTACTAAGTTATAAACGTTATTTGCCCAGTTTTGAATGGTTGTGTAACGGCAATAAGCGCCTGGTTTAACAATGATTTCAACAACCGCAGAGTGAAGTGAATTTGTTGTATAAACGGGAGCAGTACAGCCTTCTACATAGTTTACACTCGCATTTTCATCCACAATGATTAGCGTCCGTTCAAATTGTCCCATGTTTTCTGAGTTAATTCGGAAATAAGCTTGTAGTGGCGTATCTACTTTGATGCCTGGTGGTACGTAGATGAATGAACCACCTGACCAAACAGCAGAGTTAAGAGCTGCGAACTTATTGTCAGTTGGCGGAATCACCTTAGCAAAATACTCTTTGAAAATATCTTCATTTTCTTTTAGAGCAGAATCGGTATCTTTAAAAACAATCCCTAAGTCTTCTAGGTCTTGCTTCATATTGTGATAAACTACTTCGGATTCATACTGTGCGGATGCCCCGGCCAAATATTTTTGTTCAGCTTCAGGAATACCAAGTTTATCAAAAGTACGTTTAATTTCTTCAGGAACTTCATCCCATGAACGCACGGTTTGTTCTGATGGTTTCACGTAGTAAGTAATGTCTTCAAATTTAAGTTCGGATAAGTCGCCACCCCAAGTAGGCATCGGCATTTTATAAAATTGTTCTAAAGACTTCAAACGGAATTCAAGCATCCATTCTGGTTCTTCTTTAATATTCGAAATTTCTCTTACAACTTTTTCTGTTAATCCGCGTTCTGTACGGAACACAGAGGTATCTTTATCATGGAATCCGTATTGGTATTCGCCAATTTCTGGAATTTCAGTCATGTCGTATCCTCCTTTTCGCTACTTATTTCGTTCCTTCTTTTTCAAAAATTGCTCGCTCCATTGCTTTCCAGGAGAGCGTCGCACACTTGATTCTTGCAGGGAATTTCGCAACGCCAGCAAGAGCTTCCACGTCACCGTATTCATCAATGGTTTCATGGTCATGCCCTTGTACCATTTCTGAAAACTCGCGGGACATTTTTAATGCTTCTTGTTCGGTTTTCCCAATAATGCTTTGCGTCATCATCGAAGCAGAGGCCATCGAAATCGAACAGCCACTACCAGTGAATTTCGCTGCTACAATTACGTCACCGTCCATTTTTAAGTGAAGGTGGATTTGATCGCCGCATGTTGGGTTATTAAGGTCAATAGTTACATCGCTATCCGGGAGTTCTCCATTATTGCGCGGATTTTTATAGTGATCCATAATGACTTGTCTATAGAGCTGATCTAATTTCCGGCTTGTCATAATCCAAAATACTCCTTTGTTAACTTGAGCCCTTCGATAAGAGCATCAATTTCTTCTTTTGTATTATAAATATAAAAGCTTGCGCGAGCAGTGGAAGAAACGTCTAACCATTTCATCAAAGGTTGCGCACAGTGATGACCTGCGCGAATTGCCACACCGTCTTCGTCCAAAATGGTTGCAACATCATGCGGGTGAGCGCCTTCGATATTAAATGTCACTAAGCCACAACGTTTACTTGCATCTGTTGGGCCGTAAATTGTAATACCTTCTAGCATACTCATTTGCTCGATTGCATAGCTTACTAATTCTTGTTCATACGTATGAATCGTATCAATTCCAATCGCTACCAAGTAATCAATCGCTGCACCTAGCGCAATTGCTCCGCCGATAATTGGTGTCCCAGCTTCGAATTTCCAAGGTAGTTCTTTCCAAGTAGAATCGTACAATTCAACAAAATCAATCATTTCTCCGCCAAATTCGGTTGGTTCCATTTTTTCTAGCAATTCTCGTTTTCCATACAATACACCAATGCCAGTAGGAGCCATCATTTTATGCCCAGAAAAAGCATAAAAATCAGCATCTAAATCGACTACATTTACTTCCATGTGAGGAACCGCTTGTGCCCCGTCAACAAGGATAACTGCGCCAACTTTATGAGCTAGTGCCGCAATTTCTTTAATCGGTGTAATTGTGCCAAGAACATTTGAGACGTGCGCCAAGGCAACTATTTTTGTTTTTTCGGTAATCGTTTTTTCAGCTTGTTCAATAGAAATGGTTCCATCTTCTTCTAGCTCAATATATTTCAAAACCGCGCCTTTGCGTTTAGCAAGTTGTTGCCACGGAATTAAATTAGAATGATGCTCTAAATAAGAAATAACAATCTCATCGCCTGCTTCAATATTTGTGTTTCCATAACTATCTACCACCAAATTAATCGCGGAGGTCGTCCCTCTTGTAAAGATAATTTCCGCTACTTCCCGTGCATGAATGAATTTTGCTACTTTGGCACGCGCTGATTCGAAAGCGTCTGTCGCTCTAGCCGCAAGTGTATGCACACCACGGTGGACGTTAGCATTCTCAAATTCGTAGTAATGAGTTAAGGCTCGGATAACTTGTTTTGGTTTTTGTGAAGTGGCCGCATTATCTAAATAAGCTAACGGTTTCTCATTTATTTCTTGGGCTAGTATCGGAAAATCCGCACGAATTTTTTGGATATCAATCATTTAGCGCACTTTCCCTTCGATTACTTCCCGAAGCATTGTTTTAACACTTTCGATTGGTAACTTACGAACTACTGGGTCTAAGAAACCATGAATGACTAATCGTTCTGCTTCTTTTTGTGAAATACCGCGACTCATCAAATAGAATAATTGTAAAGGATCCACACGACCAACAGAGGCTGCGTGACCTGCAACAACATCATTTTCATCAATTAATAAAATTGGGTTCGCATCGCCACGTGCTTCCGGGCTAAGCATTAGTACACGTGATTCTTGTTGTGCGTCTGATTTAGAAGCACCATGCTTAATGTGACCAATTCCATTAAAAATAGTGGTCGCACTTTCTTTCATAACACCATGAGATAAAATCGTGCCAGTAGAAGCTTTTCCGTAATGAGTTACTCGTGTTGTAACGTTTTGTGTTTGCTTACCACGTCCAACCGTCACTGTTTTCACATCAGCGGAAGAACCATCTCCCATTAAATTCGTTACGTTTTCATTAATTGTGTCGCCATCATTCATTAAACCAAGCGCCCATTCAATTTGGCTATCAGTTCCGATATGACCACGACGGTTCACGTAAGCAGTTGCCCCACTAGCAAGATTATCTACGCCACCAAAAGTAATTCGCGCATTTTTCTCTGCAATAACTTCTTCAACAATGCTAACAATTCCTTTAGGCACGTTATTTACAGTTACATAGTTTTCTACATATGTGACAGAGCTGTTATCATCCGCAACAAGCAACACATGGTTAACTAAAGGCGATTCTGCTTTGTCTTGAACAAAAACAGCTTGAATTGGTGATTTCAGCTCGACATTTTTAGGTACATAAAGGAAAATACCACCGTTAACAAATGCCGCATGAAACGCAGTCAGTTTGTGCTCATTGACTTGTACCGCGTCAGTCATGAAGTATTTTTTCACAAGTTCAGGATGGTTTTTAACAGCCGTAATAATATCTGTAAAAATAACCCCTTGGTCGATTAATTCTTGATTAAGTTGTAATCTAGCAGGGCGTTCATCCATTTGAACGTAAAAGTTTGCATCTTTATTATCTAAATCAACTAAATTCGCTACTTTTTCAGGTAAAGTTTCATTTGTAACGCCTTCTTTAAAAGGAATAAAAGTTTGAAACTTTGTGAAATTCCAGCGTGTAATTTTTGTTTTATCCACATAAGGTAAGTCCAGTTCCCCGTAAGCTTTAAAAGCACTGCGACGAATATCTAAAAACCAATCCGGTTCATTCGCATTACTTGAAAAAGCGTGGATAAAATCATCTTTAATCGTCATATTTTCTGCCATGATTTTAACCTCACTTCCTTATTGTTGGTCTACTGCTTCTTCTTCCTCAAGTTCAATACCAAGTTCTTGCTTAATCCAGTCATAACCTTCTGCTTCTAAACGTTTAGCAAGTTCAGGTCCGCCTTCTTTTACTACTTTCCCTTGCATCATTACATGTACAAAGTCTGGCGTAATGTAGTTAAGCAAGCGTTGGTAATGGGTGATAATTAAGCAGCCAAATCCTTCGCCGCGCATTTCATTTACACCTTTTGAGACAACTTTAAGTGCATCAATATCAAGACCGGAATCGATTTCGTCTAAGATTGCTAGTTTTGGCTCAATCATTAATAACTGGAGAATTTCATTACGTTTTTTCTCTCCGCCTGAAAATCCTTCGTTTAAGTAACGTTCTGCCATTTCTTCATCCATATCTAAAATATCCATTTTTGCGTCTAATTTGCGGATAAATTGCATGACTGGAATTTCGTCACCTTCTTCGCGTCGGCTGTTGATTGCTGCACGGATGAATTCAGCATTTGTAACCCCGCTAATTTCACTTGGATATTGCATCGCTAAGAAAAGACCACAACGAGCACGTTCGTCTACTTCCATTTCTAGCACATCTTCGCCGTCAAGCGTAATGGTCCCTTGTGTTACTTCATATTTCGGATGCCCCATAATTGCTGAGGACAACGTAGATTTCCCTGTTCCATTTGGTCCCATGATAGCATGAATTTCCCCCGTTGAAATTTCAAGATTAACACCTTTCAAAATCTCTTTTCCTTCTATTTCAACATGTAAATCTTGAATCTTTAAAGTTGCCATAAAAAAAGTCCTCCCTAGTGTAAAATTTGCATAATCCTAGTTTAGTATAATTCTAATCTGATTACAACTATAAAAACCAGCACTCTTCGCATTCTCCCCTTCATTCTACTATTAATAGCCGATTTTTTCCAGTTTTCGAGCATTATCAGTATTTCCATTTTATTTGAGAATATTCAAGTATAATTGTCCAAGAAAATAAAGAACCTTTCATACCAATAAAAACAACAGATTTCTTCTCATAAAAAAAGGATTGTATATCTTATTTAGATGTGTTATTGTTGTAACGTAACAAATTTGAAATATAATAACTTATTTGTAATAAATGATTAATTATCGAAGGAGAATTTAAATATGAAGAAAGCAATAATGGCTCTGACCATCTTTGTATTGCTTTTAACTACCCTATCTGGGTGTAGCTCACCTAAGTCCGACTTCACTGCGGCCCTGAAGAAAGTTACCGAGAATAGACAATACACCACGAATGTAAAATTCCAAATTAACAACCTGTCTGATAATTATATAAAACAATTTGGTACAGATATTACTTTAACTCAACTTAAAAAATCCAATCTTCAATATAAAATTTCTGTAGATAGTGATACTAGTTCTTCTTATAGTGCTTTCTCACTTCACTGGGCTGGAAGTAAGCCTCTTGATTTAACATTACATGCACTTCAAAATAGTGATGACGGAAAAGCCTATATCCCGGTTTCCGATTTATATGACGCATCTGACAGCATTTCGAGTTTGCTAAGCGATTCGACCGCTGCCATTTTTAATGAAGTTCTTGCTCAAAACAAAGATTTGGAATCCAAATACCTTAATTTTTTTGAAACAATCCAAAACTTCTCAAACCAAACAATTGATTCAGAAACCGTTGACCGTCAAGCCGAGGAACTGAAAAAAATTGAAGAAATAAGCGGTATTACGATTTATAGTTATCTTAATAACCTTGATGATCAACACTTCACGGCAAAAGATAATGGAGACATCTTGCTCGAACTAAGTAAAAATGAAATTAGTGACTTGATTAATGAGGTACTAAAAGCCCTTGACGACGACGGCAGCATTATTACACTTATTTCTGAAATTAACAGCAGTACCCAAAAAGAAGCTGAATCTGCATGGGAAACCCAACAAAAATCGATTCGTTCTTCTTTAAAAAATCTTACATCTAACAAAACACAAAGTTTAGATTTCCAATTAACTTTGACACCAGATAGCAAAAAGGGTTTCAGCAAAGCAACAATCGACACAAACTATAAAGATACAGCAAAGACTCACTTGATGAACTACACTACAACAATTGATATGTTAGATTATGAAAAAGTTCCTCCAATGCCAGAAGGAAATGAAATTGTTTCAAAAAAAGAATTGGATAAAGCTATATCTGATGGTTTAAAACTTTATTTAGGAAGCACCACGCAGTAAAAAAATCCTTTTACCACATCGGTAAAAGGATTTTTTTCGTTTTATTTATCCACTGGAACTACTGCACCGTCCCACTCTTCCGTAATATAAGCTTGAATCTCTTTGGAGTGAAGCACGTTTACTAATTCTTTAATGTTCTTATCGTCTTTCTTCTCTTCTGTAGTTACGACGATATTCGCATACGGGGAATCTTTACTTTCAATTGCAATCGCATCTTTGGAAGGGTTTAAACCTTGGTCAACTACAAAGTTAGAGTTGATTGCTACTACATCGCCTTCTTCATTGTTATATGCAGTCATTAAATAAGCAGGATCGAAGTCATATTTGAATTTCAAGTTTTTCGGATTGTCTTTAATATCATCAAAAGTTGCATCTTGCGCCTTTACACCATCTTTAAGTGTTAGCAAGCCGTTATCGACAAAAATACCAATAACACGTGGCCAGTCTGATTTCGAGTTAGAAAGTAATACTTGCGCACCATCTTTTAAATCTTGAATGTCTTTTACTTTTTTGGAATAAATCCCCATTGGTTCGATATGAATCGCGCCAACATCAGCAAATTTATAACCTTTTTCTTTTTCTTCTAATTCAAGGTATGGTTTATGTTGGAAGTAGTTAGCATCTAAGTCGCCTTCTTCAAGCGCTTTATTAGGCATAACGTAATCTGTATATTTAACAATTTTCAAGTCAATTCCTTTTTCTTTCAAAATTGGTTTTGCTTGTTCCAAAATTTGCGCATGAGGCGTGTTTGAAGCGCCCACTACCAATTCCTTATTATCGTCTTTGCTAGATGACGCTTTATCTGAGGAGCCACCGCAAGCTGTAAGTACTAAAACTAAACTTAATGTGAAAATGAATCCAAGAACCTTTTTCATGAAAATCTCTCCTTTTTTGCGGGGATTCCGCGTTTTTTTATATAAATTGCTTCATATACATTGGTTAGCGTTTATCGGTTCGTTTCGTTAAGAAGTCGCCGATAAACTGGAAAATAAAGACGATAATCAAGATAATAATCGTGGCTAGTACAGTTACATCAGGTTGTCCACGTTGGAAACCCTCCAAGTAAGCTGCATTTCCAAGCCCCCCAGCACCGATGACACCTGCCATTGCTGTGAAACCAACCAAGGAAATGGCTGTTACCGTAATCCCGGAAATAATTGCTGGTAAAGCTTCTGGGATAAGTACTTTGCCAATAATAGTAAACATATTAGCACCCATCGATTTTGCTGCCTCGATAACCCCTTTATCTACTTCCCGAAAAGCAATTTCCACCATTCGACCATAAAAAGGTGCTGCCGAGATAATCAGCGCTGGTAGAGCAGCTTTCGGTCCAATTACTGTTCCAACAAGTGATTTTGTCATTGGAAGCAGCAATACAATCAAAATGATAAATGGAATCGACCGGAAAACATTGACAAGTATCGCTGTAATCCAGTAAAGAATACGCGCACCAGCATTTTTTTTATTGTTGGTTAAAAATAATAACAAACCTAAAACGATGCCTAGCAAGAAAACGGCAAAGAGCGAAGTAAGCGTCATATAAAGTGTTTCTTGTGTCGCTACCCACATCATCTGAAAATCAACATTTGGGAATAATTCTTGTAATTTCGTCATCGTTCTAACACTTCCGTTTCTACTTTAAGTTGACGTAGCTGTGTCAGACTCGCACTAGTGGCTTCTTCTGCACCTAATATTTGTACATAAAGTGTCCCGTACGCACCGTTTTGTGTTTGCGTCAAATTCCCATGAAGAACATTTAACATGACATCATTTTCTTTAGCTACTTGAGAAATAACCGGTTGGGTTGCATTTTCACTCATAAAGAGCAATTTGACAATTTTCCCTTCTGAATAATTGTCTAGTAATAAATGAATCAATTCCTCTGTTTCATCAGAATCAGTTACTTGGCGAACAAATCGCTCGGTTACTTTTTCTTTTGGGTGGCGGAAAACATCTAGTACATCACCAAGTTCCACAACTTTTCCGTTTTCCATCACAGCAACACGATTACATATTTTGCGAATAACATGCATTTCATGGGTGATGACAATGATGGTAAGCTGAAGTCGTTTGTTAATATCTAATAAAAGTTCTAATACTTCATCCGTTGTTTGTGGATCTAGTGCGGAGGTTGCTTCATCGCATAATAATACTTTTGGATTATTCGCAAGCGCTCTAGCAATCCCGACACGTTGCTTTTGGCCACCACTTAGTTCAGCAGGATAAGCATTTTCTTTCCCTTCTAAACCGACAAGCCGAATTAGTTCATTTACACGAAAACGTCTCTTTTCACCGCGTACTCCAGCAATTTCTAGTGGGAAAGCAATATTTTCAGCAACAGTACGTGACCATAGTAAATTAAAATGCTGGAAAATCATTCCAATTTGCTGACGAGCTTTTCGAAGTTTCCCGCCACGAATCTCACTGATTAGTAAATTATCTACTTCTACCGTTCCCTCTGTCGGCAACTCTAGCCCATTAAACATTCGAATCAAAGTACTTTTCCCAGCGCCAGAATAACCAACTACACCGAAAATTTCTCCTTGCTCAATTTCTAAGTCGACATTATCAACTGCCCGGACTTTATTATTTCTCGATGTATATTCTTTTACAACATGCTGTAACGTTATCATCTCAATCACCTTTTTCTACATTTCTGGTATACAAAAAGCCTTCCTGCTAATGAGCAGAAAGGCAGCATTTTTTCAAATGGACTAACTTCCTTCTCATCTTTCAGAACAAGTAACTGTTCTGCATGACTTAGCACCTTAAACACATAATGAATTATTGTTTAGGTTGCTGGGTTTCATAGGGCATTTCCCTCCACCACTCTGGATAAGATTTCTACATATTATTATATCACTTCATTTGTGACTATAGTGACGTTTCTTGTTTTTTCATATTACCTTTTCCGTTCCGCTTTGTCAATAACTTTTTTACTAATAGATTATTAGTTGTAACTTTATTCACTAACAATAACTAGCTCCCTTTGATTATCCGCACTAGCTAACGGTGAGGCAATTTTGATTTGCGTTCTATTTTGAGAATTAATATCACCCTTATTTATTTGGGCTAAATATACAAATATCGCAACAACTGTAATACAAGCAACAACAATTAAAACTAAATGCTTTTTCATTGGTTCACCCTCCGTTATTTATATTCTACTGAATGAATATAAATCGGGCAGAAAGAAACATTTAAGAATTATTAAAGATTAAATCAGCGGTAGTTTGACAATAAAAGTAGTTTTCCGGTTCTTGCTTTCTGCCGTAACAATGCCACCGTGTTTTTCAACGATGGATTTTGCAATAGCAAGTCCAAGACCTGTTCCAGTAGTTGTTCGATTCTTGTCTGCTTTATAAAATCGTTCAAACAAATACGGTAAATCGATTTCCGATATTTCTTGACCGTAATTTGTTACCTTCACAACAGCCATATTCCCTTCTTGCTTTGCGCTGACATCAATTTGTTTATCACCTTCTCCGTATCTAAGCGCATTAGAAAACAAATTCTCAAATAAGCGCATAATCTGGTTGCCATCCCCACTAATAATTAATTTTTTAGCATCAAAATGGTCCACAATCTTCATATTTCGCTCGGTTGCTTGACCGTCATATTCGGCTACTAACTGACTTAGTAATTCAATGACATCTAGCTCATCTTTTTTCAGCCTATACTCCACACTATCTAATCTTGTATAAGAAAACAAGTCATCAATCAGTTTATGCAAGTGGCGGGCTTTACCGTATACAAGCTCTGTGTAATAACGTAATTCAATTTCGTCACGGTAACGATCTTCATGAATATAACTTAAGTACCCTAAGATCGACGTTAGTGGTGTCCTAAGATCATGCGACACATTTGTAATCAAATCATTCCGAGCCTGTTGTGCCTGTTCTTCTTGTTTCATTAATTTATTTTGGCGTTCGCGCATACTATCAATGTTTCGCTCCAACTCTTGAATCTCAGGAACAAAACTTTCTGTATCCACTGGTTTTCCATCATGTAGGGCAAAATTGATTGTCCTTAATTGTTTTTTCAAAAGCTTTTGACGCATATATCGATAAAAAAAAGAGAAAAATAGGCATGTAATCAAGAAAATAATAAAATAATTGATTAATACTACCCAAATCGAATCCATCACGCGGACATATTTATTAGGACCAAATAAACTAACAATCGCTCGAGTAACCTCTTTTAAAAACAATGAGTCGTCTCTAATCGAAATTGCCCATAGATAGATGGTTCGTACGGCAATTATCCCTAAAACCCATGAAATAGCAGCAAAAAAAGTCGCTTGCCAAATATTCATCACATGGCTAATTTTCGTAAACAACATTTCAAGTCTATATTTCAACTTTGTATCCTACTCCCCAAATGGTTTTAATGACATTTTCTCCGCCCATAGCATCACGCAATTTATCACGTAAATTACTAATATGAACCATAACCGTTTTACTTGCTCCAAGTGCTTTTTCTTGCCAAATTTTTTCGAAAATATATTCTGAACTAAACACTCGACCAGGTTCACTTGCTAGCAAAAATAAAATATCAAACTCCGATGTCGTTAAATGGAGCTCTTTTCCGCTAACCGTGACGACATGAAGTGCCCTGTCAACCACAATCGGCCCAATAATAACTTTGTCCTGGCTGATGGGCTCAGCTTGACTCATTTGCTGCATCCGTCTCAAAATCGCTTTAACGCGAACCGAAAGCTCTAATGGGTTAAATGGCTTTACCATGTAATCATCTGCTCCAGTTAAAAGCCCCATAATTTTATCGTTATCTTCCGCCTTAGCACTAAGCATCAAAATAGGTGTCAAAATCCCTTCACTTCTCATCAGACGGCAAACTTCTAACCCATCCATTTCTGGCATCATAATATCTAAGATGACCAAAGTGGGCTGCTTCTCTTGCACAAGGCGCCAAACTTCCGCACCATCATAGGCTAGATAAATCGTATAGCCTTCATTTTGCAAATATAATTTCACTAAATCCACAATTTCTTTATCATCATCAGCAATTAAAATAGAAGTTGTCATACTTAATTTTCCTTTCCATTCCTTGTTTCTCCCTATTGTAGCACTTTTGAAACAAATCGAATAGAAAGAGCTTGCTTCAACTTCTCGTCAGAACTCGTTCCTCTTCTGGCTCTAAGTGAATTAGAACCTCCGCTTTCGCATAAAAATCCATTATCTCCGCTTCAATTTCATCACATAAAGAATGAGCGCTTTCGATAGTCATAGAAGAAGAAACTACTAGATGAAAATCAATATACTCTTCCGCTCCAGCACGTCTTGAACGAAAATCATGAAATTCAATAAATTTATTTTTATGCGTTAAAATGATTTGCTTGATAGCCGCTTCCTCATCCGTCGACAAGCGCTTATCCATTAGTGGCGGGAATGATTCTTTTAATAGTTTAAAAGCCTCAAACATAATGTAAAAAGCAGTCAAAATTGCGATAACTGGATCGAGCCAAAGCCAGCCGGTTATGTATACTAAGAATAAACTAAGTGCAATACCTAATGATGTAAAAACATCTGTATATAAATGAAGCGCATTCGATTTCATTGCTACAGAATTTGCCTTATCCGCCGCTTTTTTTATGATTCGCGACACAACAATATTAACGAGTGCTCCGAAAAGCATCACCATAATTCCAAGTGCAGGAAAACGAATTTCATGTGGATTCACTAGTTTATTTACCGATTCAATAATAATCCAAATTCCCGCAACAAAAATTAGTAGCGTTTCGATAGTTCCAGCAATATTTTCGGCCTTCCCATGTCCATAGGGGTGGTCTTCATCTGCTGGTTGATTCGAAATCCTTATCGAAAAGAAGGTAATGACCGACGCAAATAAATCCATCGACGAGTGAATCCCTTCAGAAATCACTGCGACAGACCCCGTAAAAAAGCCAACAACTAATTTAAGTACAACAATAACAAAATTACTACAAACGGATAAAATAGTAAGATTTGAATGGTTCATAGAAAAAGCCTCCGATATATTATGTTTCACTAAAAATCTTTCTTTACAAAACACAAATTTAACAACTCGAGTTATCTTACCACGTTAGGCTAAATTGTGTCTATAGCAATGTTTTTAGCTAAATACATTTCTATATCGGAAGCGAAACTTTTTTGCACGAAGGCAAATTACGACACAGAAAAAATCCCTGTATCACTTGCTATACAGGAATTCAAAAATAGCTGTTATATCATGCAATTTATAGCTTACATCTACTGGAATTCCAGCTTTAAACTTCACTAAAGCAGGAACGGATGTAATCTCTAACGCCTGGGCAAATTCTGGCACATAATTTAAATCTACTTTGGCAATAGTTGTATCGATACTATCAGTGGTTTGAGTCATATCCACCAAACGACTAGCCATTTGACAACTACCACACATCGGCGTAAAAAAGAAAATGACAAAATCTGCACCATTTTTTTGCGCCGTCTGTAACGTTTCTTTTTCCCAAATTTCCAGAGAAAACGCCTCCTATTAAAAAAGAGCCAGTTCGGTTATCCCAAGCCGGCCCTCGTATAAATCAATCTAATGTTTTTTCGTAATCTTCACTTGATAAAAGCACATCTACATCTGCAGCTTCTACCTCAGTAAGTTTTAAAATCCAGCCAGTATCGTACGGATTGCTATTGATTAATTCTGGTTCATCTTCTAACGTTTCATTTACAGCAACTACTTTCCCACTTACAGGTGCATAAAAATCTGATACCGTTTTAACAGATTCAATACTTCCAATAGAATCGCCTTTTGCAACTGTATCGCCAACTTCTGGTAATTCAACAAAGACGATATCCCCTAATTGATCTTGTGCAAAATCAGTAATCCCGATAAGATAACTGCCATCCAGTGCTTTCACCCATTCATGTTCTTCTGTGTACAATAAGTCTTTTGGTAAACTCATTTCTAAACTCCTCCTTTTTATTACAAAAATCTATTATGACTATTTCCAAGTTGTTTCAAATTCTTGTTCATTAAATCCAAGTGTTACTTCTTTGCCATTTGTTGTTAATGGACGCTTAATTAACATCCCATCTGAGGCAAGTAGTTCATAGGCTTCTTTAAGCGACATTGTGTCAATCTTATCTTTTAGCCCTAATTCGCGGTACTTAATTCCACTTGTATTAAAGAAACGACGGATTGGTAGTCCGCTAAGTTCATGCCACGATTGCAGCTCTTTTGCACTTGGCGTTTCTGTTTTAATATCTATTTCTTGAAAATCCGTATGCTCATTTTCAAGCCATGCTTTTGCCTTTTTGCAAGTGCTACATTTTGGATACCAATAAAAATTAATCATCTTGTCTCTCCCTCCGATTGCATTATACTACTATCATAGTGTATTTTTTATGAAAGTACAAACGGCAACACTTAGAAAAAAACAGAGAGCTTGAAAGCGGATACATTCCTGCTTTTAAAAATACAAAAGCCAGATTCGACTTTTGCATTTAATTTTATGAGGCGTGATTTTCTTCTTTCACTTCAAACATAGATTTCTTATAATTAAATCTTATCCCCAGTACTAAGCCGACTGCCATCATATTCCCGAGCAGTGCACTACCACCATAACTAATAAACGGAAGTGGAATCCCTGTTATCGGTAATAAGCCAATATTCATTCCAACATTTTCCAGTACATGGAACATTAGCATCATGACAACACCTGTACAAATATAAGAATAGAACGGTATACCAATGTCTAAGGCGACACGAATGATTTGATAAATTAGTAAGAAATAAATCGCCAGCAGAATACTAGCTCCAATAAAGCCATAATCTCCTGCAACAATGGTAAAAATAAAGTCATTGTGATTTTCTGGAATCGCGATAGCATCATAACCAACACCATTTCCTGAAATCTGCCCAGATCCAATTGCCGTTAGCGCTCGAAGCACTTGGTATCCGCCACCTTGAGGATCGTTCTCTGGGTTTATCCATGTGGTAATCCGCTCAAATTGATATGGTTTAAAACCGAGACTGGTAAGCCAATTCTGATGATAAATAACCATCCAAATTAGCGCAGTCCCAATCGCTGCAATCGAGCCGAACAGCGGGACAATAATTTTCCAAGTAATCCCAGAAATAAGTATCATCCCTGACATAATCGCAATGAATACAAGCGCAGTCCCTAAGTCAGGTTGCAACATAATTAAAATTAGCGGAAAAAGTGTAAACAAGCCAATTTTCGCAAGAAGCCACATATCATAGCTGAAGCGATGAATTTTATATGCACGATTATGATCCCAAATCACTTTTGCTAAAACTATGATTAAAATTACTTTTACAACTTCTGATGGTTGAATATTTCCTAAAAAAGGGATAACAATCCAACTTTTCGCTCCTTTTACTTCTTTCCCAAAAAGCAAAACAAAGACAAGCATAAATAAACCAAGTCCATAGAAGTAATAAGCCCATTTCATTAGTCGATCATAATCTAATTGCATAACAACAATAATTGCGAATGTAGAGACTACAAACCACATCGCTTGTTTCACAACAAAGTTCGCATCATATTGGTTATTAGTTAATTGTGCGCTGTAAATAGACACTAAACTGATTATCATCAGTAACATCATGGATAAAACAATACCGTAATCAATGCGTCCAGCTAGTTTATTTTGTTGATTCATTATTTAATTACTCCTTACTGGTTGGTTTGTAAAATCGTAAGTAACACTTTCTCCCAAACAGTTTAAAAAAGAAAATCAAAGCCGATTTCCTTTTCCTAAGTTAACTTCCGGGGCATTGTACCTCGCTGATAACACAAGTCCAAGTGCCATAAATGCGCCAAGAAGAGAGCTTCCCCCATAACTGACAAAAAGTAGTGGAATACCGGTAATTGGCAGTAAACCAATTGTCATTCCGATATTTTCTAAAACATGAAATAAAATCATCGAGCAAACCCCTGCACAAATATAAGAATAAAACGGAATATTAATATCTAATGCTACTCGAATTATTTGGTAAATCAGTAAAAAGTATAACATAATTAACAGACACCCACCAATAAAACCGAAATTCCCACCAATAATCGAGAAAATAAAATCATTGTGGTTTTCCGGAATAGCGATAGCCTGATTGCCAATACCATTTCCTTGAAGTTGACCAGATCCAATCGCTTGCATCGACCGGAGAAGCTGCATTCCATCACCAAGCGGATCTTCTTCTGGACGTAACCAAGAAGTAATTCGTTTAAATTGATAAGGTGCAAATCCTAATTTTTGTAAAAAAGCTTGATTATATAAAACTAAATAAATTAAAGTGGCGCCAATAACCGTTATAAAACTAAATAATGGTAATAAAATTTTCCAAGTAACACCACTGATAAATACCATACCGATAATAATCGCAATAAATACTAAAATCGTTCCAAGGTCTGGTTGAAGAGCAACTAGCCCAAGAGGAATAATCGAAATAACCCCTACTTTTAAAAGCAATTGGATATCGAATTTTACGGTATGTAGTTGATATTTTTTATTATGATCCCAAATCACTTTTGCAAGCGTCAGAATTAAGAAGCTTTTCATTAATTCTGACGGCTGTAAACTTCCAAGCGATCCAATACTAATCCAACTTTTCGAGCCTTTTCGCTCATCGCCTACAATTAATACGAGAATAAGTAACAAATTACCAATCCCATATAAATAGTATGCAGCCCATTGAAGTTTATCATAATCGAAAAAAAGTACGATAACAACGACTACACCTGTGGAAATAACAATCCAAATAGACTGCTGTAGCAAAAAGTTATTCGTATACTGGTCATTGACGAGTCCAGCAACATAAATCGCCACAAGTCCTATAATGCAAAGTACCATCATTAAGAAAATAATTGCATAATCTACTCGAACTGCCTTTTTCCTGTTCCTAGCCATTCTCTTCCGTCCTTTTATATTTAGATTTTCAAATAGAAAAAAGCTGCTATTCTTGAAAAGAGCAACAGCCTTCATCTATTATAATAAAGTTTATCAAGGATAGGAAGCTTTTTCACTAAATTCTAATCTTCTTTCTGTTTTCTTTAATATTCAAACCTCGTCGAAGCAATCGGATGAATGTGTTGTTTTCCATCTTTTTCGGTGATAGCTGCTGTAATATGAAAAACATTCCGAAGTAAATCTATCGTGAACACTTCTTTTGGCGTACCATTCTTTACTAATTGACCATTTTCACAAACAAACACATAATCGCTATAAATCGCCGCTTGATTTAAATCATGAAGTACTAAAACGATGGTTAAATTATATTCTTTATTTAAATGAACAAGTAAATCTAATAATTCTAATTGATGAGCGATATCGAGATAGGTTGTCGGCTCATCAAGTAATAAAATGGGTGTTTTCTGCGCTAACGCCATTGCAAGCCATGCTCGTTGTCGTTCTCCACCTGATAAAGAATGAAGTGGTCGATATGCCAAACTTTCTAAATTACAAACTTTAATTGCCCACTGAATGACTTCTTCGTCTTCCTCTTGCAAAGTCGATAGAAAGCTTCGGTATGGCAAGCGACCATATGCAACCAAATCATGCACAATGACATCTACAAGGCCTTCTGGAGCTTGTGCCAGCATTGTCATTTTTTTCGCAAGTTCTTTCGCCGAAATAGCAGTAATATTCTTATCGGCTAATAAAATCTCACCGCTATCTGGCGTCAAAAGTCGCATTATTAAACGCAACATTGTTGATTTTCCAGAACCATTTGGCCCAATCAGTGTTGTAATTTTCCCCTCAGGAATTACTGCATTTATATCTTCCATCTGAAAATCTTTTTTACGTGAAAATGAAATGTTTTTCAGTTCTAGTGCAGATTTCATGAAGCAACCCTCCCACGTTGAAGTAAGAATAAGAAGAATGGTGCGCCAATCATCGCTAGTAAAATCCCTACTGGTAACTCAATCGAGCCAAACCAACTTCTTGCTGCTGTATCTGCAAAACCAACTAATAAAGCACCACCTAGTGCAGAAAGTGGAAGTAAGTATTTATAGTCATTTCCGATAATTAATCGAAAAATATGTGGGACAACTAGCCCAACAAAGCCAATCAATCCTGCAACACTCACCGCAATCCCACTCAAGAAAGCAGCTAGCATAATAATGAAAAAGCGATGCCGCTCTACAGAAAAACCAAGTAATTTTGCTGCATCATCTCCAAGAAGCAGTACATTGGAAGAACGAATGGCAAAACCACTTAAAACAAAACCAATCAGCATATAGGGCCAAATTAAATCTAAATGATACCAACTTTTTCCAGAAAGGGTTCCTGTCATCCAAGAAATCACGCTTTGAACACGATTGCTATAAAGAACCATTACTCCAGAAGTCATTGCGCCAATGAAGGCATTAATCGCCACCCCGGACAAAATCACACGGAGCGGAGAAACACCTCGGTCCCATGCTAATAAGTAAATTAATATCGCTGTCCCAAAAGCACCTAAAAAAGCTCCAATCGGAACAAAAGCTGCCATCGTCGGAAATACGAGTGTCATTACAATCGCCACAAATCCCCCACCAGCAGAAACACCAATCACACCTGGATCAGCTAATGGATTTCGCATTACACCTTGAAGCAAGCACCCTGCAATGGCAAGTGCAGCACCAACTAAGAAAGCAATTAGCAATCTTGGCAATCGCAAATTCCAAATAAGTTGATTAGCAAGATCACTTCCACTGCCAGTCAACGTTTGCCAAGCATCACTATATGTAACTTTTACAGACCCAGTAGTCAGTCCGTAAAAAAACGTCAAAATAAGTAAAATAATTACTACCACAAAAGTTATCCGTCTACGTTGGCGCCGCGGATCATGCGCTTTTACTGTTGTCATCTAGTTATCCACCTTATTTATTTCGTCTGCCATGTAATCTAATGCCTCATCTATTTTCATTCCAGGATTCGTCCCAAAAAGCTCTGCCGGGAGTACAACAATATGATCATTTTTTACTGCACTCGTAGAATTCCAAGCATCATTTTGTTTCATTTCTTTTTTAAATGCCGCCTCTGTCTCTTTTTCATCGCCACCATGAATCATTAAGAAAATCACTTCAGGGTCAGCAGCGACAATCTTTTCAACGTTCATCGAAGCATACTGTGGAAAGTTTTCTACTCCTCTGAAGTCTTTGGCAACATTATCGCCGCCAGCTACTTCTAAAACATCGCCACTTAAGGAAGATGGTAATGCCGCATAATTACTTCCCGGTGCTCCTAAAACAAGTAATGCGCGAACATTTTTCTCTTTTTGTTGTTCTTTTATTTTTGTTACTTTTTTATCAATATCGGCTTGCAATTCTTTGGCTTTATCTTCTTTGCCTAAAAGTTCACCGAGAACGGCGGTTTGTTTTTTTATTTCGGCAATCGAATTCGCACCTGTTAAAACAACTTTTGGACCAACGCCTTCCATTGCGGGCACGTCTTTCAAATTCTGCTCAGAGCTTGCAACGATAGCATCCGCACCAAGAGAAGCTATTTTTTCCAAGTTTAAATCATGCGTATTTCCAACTTCTGTGGCACTTTTCGCACCATCTGGAACGCCACTTGCATCCGTTGTTTGACGCCCGACAACCGTTCCACCTAGTGCATATATTATATTCATGTCCGCATTCGTTAACGCGATAATTCGCTCTGGATTTTTATCAAAAGAAACTTCACGACCCGACATATCAGTTAGTTCAAGCACAGCCTGAGTCCTTTTTTCTTTTTCTACTGTTTCGCTTTTGGAAGTAGTCGTCGTATCATTTCCGCATGAAGCAAGGAGCAGTGCGGTTGTGATACTTAAAACTACTATATTAAACTTCTTCATGATTTCCCTCCACAACACTGTCCATTCCATTTTACTAAATTATACCACGATATTCAAAAAGTCGGGACCTTAATTGAGAATTATTTTCATTTGTGTGCAAATAGTCGATATTATTTCCATTATACTTTATACTTAACGTAAGGAGGCGATGAAAGTGACTGATAATCTTTTTCCGAATCTATCACATGAAAATTGCAAAGAAACAATGCCCCCAGTTACGACAGAACAATTTAAGGAAGCCGCTATTTTGGAAAAGAATCGCAAGCTGGATGAAATTTTAAAAATAGTTGACAAAAAGAAGCCAAGTTTAAAAAAATAACGAGGACCTGTTTGCGCAGGTTCTTTTTCCACGTCCTAATTCCGAGTTAACTCATAAGATAAGTTGTATTTATTTTATTTACCTAAAAAATCATGTATACTAGAAAAAAAGACATGTCAGGAGGCTACTACATTGGCTATTTTAGAACTAAATTTCAAATCGGAATGTTTAGCTGTGCAAACAAGTGTAACCGTGATTTTACCTGAAACAGCAACCCTTTATCATAGTACCATTCCGAAATACAAAACTTTATATATTCTGCACGGCTTATCTAATAACCATACTACTTATATTCGCAATACTAATATCGAACGTTATGCCACTGAAAAAGGACTTGCTGTAGTCATGCCATCTGCTGATCATAGTTTTTATTCCAACATGGTTCACGGACGTAATTATTTTGAATTTATAAGTAAAGAACTACCCCAAGTCATGAAAAACTGGTTTCCACTATCAGGAAAAAAAGAAGATACATTTATCGCCGGACATTCAATGGGCGGTTACGGCGCATTTAAAGTCGCGCTTACCTATCCCGAAAATTTCCAAGCAGCAGCAAGTATGTCTGGAGTGATGGACATTAACTATATTATTAAGGAAGACTGTTTTGAAAACTTTAGTACAAGAGCTATTACAGGAGAAATGTCCAGCCAAACAGGAACAGAAAATGATTTGTTCCATTTATTAGAGAACAACTTAACGAGCCAAATCAAGCTACCTAATTTGTTCCAAAACTGTGGTACGGAAGATTTTCTCTATGAAGATAATGTCCGTTTCCGCGATTTCGCGCTCGGAAAAAATGCGCCCTTAGAATACCGCGAAAGTCCTGGTGACCATGATTGGGATTTTTGGGATAAGAGCATCAAAGAAATTATCGATTGGTTACCTTTATAACACAAAGAAGACTTGGATATGGGTCCAAGTCTTCTTTTTTAATGCGTAAATCCGTATGAATCATTTCGCCCTTTATCATGATAGAGTACTCTCGCATGTTCTAGGTTATGCAACGCCTCGTGAAAATCAGCTGCAAATTCTTCGGCAACATTATGACCTAAATCTGCCCGGCAAACAAAACGTTGAATAATTGTATCACTTAAATCAGCTGGTAGTGGGTACGCCGGAACTTGCCAGCCTTTCATTAAAAGTTGATCTGCTAAGTCATATAATGTCCATTCAACATCCAAATCTTCTTTCATTTTATAACAAACTATCGGTAAGTTAGAACCATCATTGATAATATCAAAATAGCCACTTTTTTCTACTGTTTTTGCAAGATAAAGTGCTGTTTCCTTTGTTTTCTCGTGAATTTCTCGGTAACCTTCAAAACCAAACCGCAAGAAATTATAATACTGCCCAATAATTTGGCTAGCACTTCTAGAGAAATTAATCGCCATCGTTGGCATTGAACCACCCAAGTAACTCACTTCAAAAATTAATTCTTCTGGTAAATATTCTTTATCCTTCCAAAGTATCCAACCAACACCTGGATATACAAGACCATATTTATGACCTGATGTGTTAATTGAAACAACATTTTTCAATCGGAAGTCCCATGGCAATTCTGGATTTACAAAGGGCGTAAACATCGCGCCACTCGCTCCGTCCACATGAATCACTAGTTGATGTTCATTTGTTTCATTGTATGCCTCCACTTTTTCATCCAATAATGCAATATCATCAAATTTCCCAGTATAAGTAATGCCTAAAATCCCAACAATACCAATTGTATAATCATCTACAAAATCAAATACCCGGTCCGTGTCTAAGCTTAGATGTTCTTTATCCATTGGTACTACACGCATATCAACATCCCAATACACACAAAATTTTTCCCAACAAACTTGATACCCTGAAGAAATAATCAAATTAGGCCGTTTTGCTTGAATATCTAACCCACGTTTTTTGGCATTTTTACGCCATCTAAATTTCATTGCTAGGCCACCAAGCATACATGCCTCAGAGGATCCAACAGTGGAAGTGCCTAAATAAGCCATTTCTTTCGGCGAATTCCATAAATCAGCTAAAATATTAACACATCTGTTTTCGAGTTCTGCGGTTTGCGGATATTCCGACTTATCTATCGCATTTTTTTCGAGTGTTTCTGCCATAAGTAACTGCGCTTCTTCTTCCATGTATGTTTGGCAAAAAGTCGCTAAGTTTTGTCTAGCATTTCCCTCATCCATCAACTGATCTTTCACAAGTTGATAGGCAATACGCGGTTCCATTGGCTCTTTCTTTAAAACATATTTCGGAATACTCGTGCTCTCTTCCTCGGAACCAAAGAGTGGAATTCGATAACTTTCATGTTTTCGCTTGTCGTTTTCGCTATAAAGCATCTTTTTTCCTCCTTAAAATTACTGACTCTTTTGACCAATACCCATTAAAGTATCTACCCAAACCGTTCAACTTTTCACAAATTTTTGTTATACTACGAAGATACCAAAAAGGAGGTTATTATGTTTGATTTAATTTTCCCACTTTTACTCATTATTCTCGGCGTCCTCTATCGCATTAATCCCCCACAAAATAAAGAAAGCCGTTTTAGTTACCGAACAAAGGCTTCATTAAAAAGTGCTTCAAGCTGGAGAAAAGCTCATCGATTACTTAGTTTTTATTGGATAATTACTGGTATTAGCTTACTTATTTTCTCGCTCCTTCTTGCTTTTATTCCGATGCACGCCTTCATTCGGAGTTCGATATTACTTGCAACTAGTATTTTCGCCGTATTACTTACTGTTATTTTAGTAGAGAAAAAGTTGCAATAGAAAAGTACCGCCATCAAGCAGTACTTTTCTGTAATCCATTACATAACCATCCAAAAAAATTTAATCTTCTTTTACAAACGTATTTCGTTCTGTTACACGAAAAATATGAATAGTGAGGTAGACTCGTTCATCTCTTGTTAATTCTGTATGGTGGGTATTAATCAAGTACGCGTCAATTTTCTTCGTACAATCAAATGCTTCGGGATACTTAATTTGCACTTGTTCATACAAAAAGTCGTCTCCTGAATCAACAATTTCTTTCCGAAGCAATCTTTGTGCAAAATACTGTAAATGTGTGATAAATCGAGTGTAATTAAGTGAAGTTTCATCCAAGACCATCCCATAATGATAAGTTACGATACTTAGAATGTCTTGAACGATTTGTGTCATTGCTACTGTCATATGCATTTGTTGCCCATCTTGCCTAGCATTGACGATGTGGAGTGCAATAAAGCCTGCCTCATCCTCATCTAGCTTAATTCCTACTTCTTCTTCAATAAACTCCAGCGCCTTCATACCAATCAAGTACTCTGCGTGGTAAAACCGTTTTATTTCCCATAAAAGTGCATTTTTCAAATTAATACCTTGATTATAGCGAGATACAGCAAAATTAATATGATCTGTTAAAGTTAAATAAATATTATCACTTAAATCTGTTTCGAGTGTTTCTTGCGCGTACTGAACAACATCATCCGCCACACGCAGATGCTTCAACGGGATTTCACTAAGTAGCTCTGATAACTTCTCTGATAGTTCGTGTGTTTCCATAATAAATGTTTTTTCAATCTTGGACGCGTCCACTTCATCTCCAAGTTTCTTTTGAAAAGCAAGGCCACGTCCCATAACTACAGACTCCTTACCACTTTTACCCTCGGCGATTACAACATTGTTATTCAGAATTTTTTTGATAATCATGCATCTTCACCTCTCTCAAAAGAAAAAACCCAAACTAATTCCAATGCTATAGAAATCAAAATAGCACTTGAATTAGTTCAGGTTTTGCCTGCCTTGGCAGTAACAATCCTATACATTTCTCTAACATTATAGTACAAAAAGAAACCGATTACAAGTAGTTTTTTTGATATTCAATTTAGCCCTATTTCTTATCTTCCCTACTTTACTACAACTTATTCATTGACATGTGATTTGCGGCATGCTATTTTTGGCTGGAGGTGATAAATTATGGTAACACGCTCGGAACAAATTTTTGTTAACTTGCCTGTAAAAGATTTACAAGCATCTATTGCTTTTTTCACGAAGCTTGGTTATGAATTCAATCCCAAATTCACTGACGAAAACGCTACTCAAATGATTATTGGGAAAAACATTTTCGCCATGCTCTTGAAAGAAGATTTCTTCCAGACCTTCCATAAAAACGAACTCGCAGATACAACCAAAGTACGCGAAGTCCTCATTACGATATCACTTGAAAGCCGAGAAGCTGTTGATGAATTAGTAGATTTAGCTCTAAGCATCGGCGCAGAGACAGCAGCTGAACCTCAAGAATATGAATATATGTATAGTAGAAGTTTCCTCGATTTAGATAAGCATCTATGGGAAATACTTTATTTCAATGAAGATGCGTTTGAATAAATAAAAAGTAGCTGCTGGAATCTATCAAATTCCAGCAGCTTTTTTAAATTTCTTGATTTTTTTAATGACCCAATCATAATGACTAGATGTACTAGAAATAAAATAAGATCCTAGTGACGTAGTATTGGTCCATTTAAAATATTTTTTTGTAAATAATTCTTCATTTGAATGTCCTTCTATCATCTGCATCTCTTTCTGATGTGTCTCATCAAGCAATTCTCTAGCTTCTCTTAAACTAGTACCTTGATATTTCTTCCAAATTGCAGCATTTAATTCTGGTGTCATTTTCCACGTATAACCTTCTGCTGGAATAACTGGCTTTCCACCTGACATTCCAATTCTATACCACTCTAACATCATCCTATGCCATTCATGCAAATGCACGACCACATCACGAATGTTCTTATCTCGATCCTCAAACGGAAATGGTTCCATCTGTTTTTCAGCAGGAATAGTATCAATCAAAGTGTTGAGTTTTTGATAATTTTCTGCACCTAATTTCATTAATTCTGTTTTATTTGTCGGCCTCGCCATAATAATCTTACTCCTTCCTAACAATTATGTAAGTTTTATTACTTATTTTGTTGCCTTATAAGCGGGATTTCCAAAGAATTTACCTATAAAATAAACATAAGAACTAAGAAAAGGATGATTAAATGAAGAAAATATTTGTAGGTATTATTAGTCTATTAATTCTTGGAGGTGTAGGTTTAGGTGTATTCTACTATTGCTATGATAAGACAGCAGTAGCAGAACAGTATTACGTTAAAATCACCAAAGACGGTGAAAATACCGGCGATAGAGGCTTTGCTTATTCTTACGTACTTTCAGGTTACAATAAAGATGGAGAAGAAGAAAAAATGAGTTTCAAAGCGGATAAAAACTTACGCAAAGGAGCTTACTTAAGACTTTACTATAAAAATTTCAAAGGCGTCACGACATTTGAAGAAGTAACTCCCGAGCAAGTCCCAAACAAAGCTGCTGAAAAACTTAATTAGTAACAAGCCCCTCGGTTTTCCGCGGGGTTTTTAAATAGAAATATACACTTCTATTTTGCCATCTGTATGATACCATTCGAAATCCGTATTATAAGCTCGATTAAGTTCACTATTTCGCTTCCAAATTTCATTCCACGCTTGTTCCACCCCTTTTGGATTGGTTGTATCTACTTTAAAAACAAGATACTCTCCTGCTTCAATATTAGCTGTCATTTCTTGTTTCCAATTGGTTGTTCCAACGAGTAAATCATAATCCCCCATGTAATCACTTGCATAGTTACTATAGACTGCAAAAATATCTCCAGTTGGTTTTTCTACCATTACTTCACCCCAAAGTCTCGCAATTGGGCTAAAATCATCATTGTTTGTTCGTATTTGTTTTCCGTAAATCACTTTATTTTCTTGTAGATTCACTATTTACCACCTCTTTAAATACATTATAGCGAATAAAACCTGACAACTATCTGTCAACAATTCAAATGAAAATAAAGTTTTTCCACTTCTCTTTTAAACTGCACTTTTAATGACTCTGGCTCAACAATTTTCACAGAACTAGTAAACATTAATATAAAAGGAATGATATTTTTACTGCCGTCATAATCGAACGTGACCCG
Source organism: Listeria ivanovii subsp. londoniensis (assembly GCF_000763495.1). GTDB lineage: Bacteria > Bacillota > Bacilli > Lactobacillales > Listeriaceae > Listeria > Listeria londoniensis. The sequence continues at coordinate 2,650,925 of NZ_CP009576.1, forward strand.
AACATATTCGTTATGAATATCCATTTCTTCTAATAGAAAATAATCAAGCAATTTGCCAAGTTGATTTTTTGGGAAGTCCAGAGTGATTTTATTTGTTTTATGTACAATTTCTTCTATTTTATTTAAAACAACTATTTCTTTATCCAGCTGGTTTAAGGTAAGTATTCTCGTTAATTTAAAATTACGAGTTGCCTTCCGCTTGTGACAATATGCTTCTAAGTACCAACTTCCATCCATTAAATTTAATTTCTGAGGGGAAATTTGCCTCTTTGTTTCTGTTCCATCCATGGCAACATAGTTTATTTCTAATTGTTTGTTTGCTGAAAATGCTTTTTGAATATGCGCCATTTTGCGTTTCACTTCGGTTTCAATTTGCTGTCTATGTTGTGTAGCTGAGTCGAAATAAATATGATTTGTTGTTGACTTTTCCGTTTGTAATAACGTGATTTTTTCCCGTAGTAGCTCTTGGTTTTCATTTAATACAAATCCAGACCTTGCTTGAAGTGCTTCGAGTAGAATTTGTTTTTCTGTTTCCGAAAAGGTAAATGTCGACAGTTTATACGAATCAAGCATAGTAAAACCACCATTTTTACCTGGTAGTGCAACGACTGGGAATCCTGCGTAAAGAAGCGTATCCATGTCACGATAAATAGTTCGTGTACTAACTTCAAATTTTTCTGCCAATTCACTTGCAAGCACTTTTCGTTCTAATATTAATACTAATATAGCTAAAATCCGCTCCAATTTCACCCGCAAGACCTCCAACACTTTTAGTATTATTATAACATGTATTTTTACCAATCAAAAACCCATGCATAGGTTATCGACATTACTTCTCGCATCATCCCTTTATATTTTGCGATTGTCTTTGATTTTGCCGGAAGTCCTGTTGCATCAATGTTTTGACGTTTCGCAAGCATCAGCGCCCGATACATATGATAATCACTTGTAACAATCACTGTTTTCTCAAGCTGAAATTTTTCTTTACTATTGCTAATATTTTCTTCCGTTCTTTTGGATTTAGTTTCCGTATCAATCCGTGCTCTTCGAATACCTTCATTAACTAAATATTCTTCCATAACTGATGCTTCTGTCTCGCTCTCATCTGTGCCCTGACCACCACTAACAATCACTCTAGCTTTTGGATGCTCATTTAAGTAATCTACAGCCGCATCGAGTCTCTCCTGTAAGACATGGGATGGTTGAGCCGGTTCGCCGATTACTTTTGCTCCTAGAATAAGAACCGTCTTGGCATTATCACTTGGTTTCGTCTGAGTTCCACTAAACATACATATTGCAACAATGAACAGATATAGCAGACTAATCACAATGAAAACAATGAAAATTTTTCTAAGTTGTGTCATTTTATTCCTCCCTTAACTTCTTTCTAGTAAGTTTAACAAATACTTTTAAATAAAAGAGAAAGAAATAATCAAGTTATAGGAAATTCATCTTATTATAAAAATTCTCAAAATAAATACCCCAATAATTAACTGAGGTTTATCATTGATGCTATTTAAAACATATATTAACTAGCTTTAATAAAAAAGGTTATGCATTGTGCAACAGTTTTATTAAACCATTACAGAATACATAACCTTTTTTATCTAGGTCAAAAGTGGAGATGTTCAACTTTTAATTTTTAAAAATTAAATTACACTATAAAAGGATGCTTACAGTAAGCATCCTTTTAGTACTGATAAACATTAAAACTGCGTACAGTTAGAATGCCAAGGTTTTAATCCTTGTTCCTTGTCTAAATACTATCAATACTAATATACTTTGTCAACTAATAAACGCAACGCTGAAAAAAATCTTTTAATATCATAGTTTTGTTTATAGAAGTTTTTGTTTTTGTCACATCTATTAACAAACTCTCTCAAAACTTCTCTTTTGTTATTTTGTATTCCCATACTACAGTATTTTTTATGCAAGAGAAAAACAGCAAATATGTCATGTATTCTTTTAACTCTAAGCTGATTATCGCTAAGATAGGAGTTATTTGCTTTTAAAAACATGTTATTAGTCTTTCCTTGTTTTATGTCTAAAATCAATGGACTACTATGCGCTGCTTTGTTTCTTATATTTTTTGCGAATTTTAAAAGTTCATTTGCCATTTTAAAATCTTCTTTATTGAAAAAAACATTAGCATAATAGTGCTCAGTGAACATTGTGAAACCACCATAGCTCATTAGCTCCAATGCCACCCATACAGGTGTTTCTTCGTAGTATTTTGTATATATTCTCGTATATGTTTGGACTCCTTCCTGATTAAAAAACATTTCCTTTTCAAAAAGACGCCTCTTTCTGTTGCTATCGGCTTTAAAAAATGAGTTTACTATACCATATCCATCCTCTGTTCTATCCAAAGTAATATTTTTTAATATTTTAGTTTTAATAGAATGCTCAATATCCAGACACATTTGTAACAATATATATCTTAATCTCATATCCAATATGGCTAAATCAGATAAATATGCAAACTCTAAGTCCTTATATCTACCATTCTCATCTTGATCATAGTTTTTCCTATAGGAACCGAGTTTATAATAATAATTATTTTCCATCAAAATTTCCTTTGCTTCAGTTTCATTAATTATTTGAAATTTTATATTTTTCGCACGCATCTTTTCAATAAGTTCTTCATAAGTAAGCAATCTCTTTTTTTGTTTGTATTTCACTTATGCATCATCCCTTTTATATTGTGATAAAGATATTATAACACAAAACAAAAAAGTGCCACAAACGCCTCAACAAAGCATTTTAAAGCACTTTTCATCTTTTTTCATTCTTCTAAAAGTGGAGATGGTGGGAGTCGAACCCACGTCCAGAAATATCGGCACTTAAATATCTACGAGCGTAGTCACCGTATTAGTATTTCGCATAAACCTCAGCCCGGCAACAGGCTTCCATTCAGCTAGTCTGATTAAGCTCTTCTAACTAACCCCAGACGGAGATTATTTAGTGTAGCCCACTTAAAGTGAGACCCTTACCGTAGCACATGGGCGATGCACGGAGGATCAGCTATGCTACTGCTTATTAGGCAGCGAAAGCTAGGTTTTGTTTTTCTTTGCCAGTTATTATTGGCTTTGACGTTAATAACGAGGACGATCCCCCCGACTCGCAACTCAAGCTCGAACTATCCCTGTCGAATCCGTAACATCCCCAGGAAACAAGTCTAACAGCTATCATTATACAGGAAAAAACAAGGCTTTACAAATAGAAAAAATTTGCGCTATAGCACAAATTTTATTTTAATTCATGGTTATTGGAACGCTATATTCAAGAGTTTCTACTCCTGCAACCTAAGAGTATCGTACCGTTAAATCTAATAATCACCTATTGCTAATGTAGTAGTTGGAGCAACAATTTGTTTTGTTGTTTTATCATAATCTACTGCTAATTAATTATAAAAAGGTAGTGTAATAGTGCCATCCGTATCAAATACTACTGTTTGAATTAGGTATTCTTCCTAGATCTAAAATCAATTGCTATTAATTCTGGATAATTTCGATAGTTCGGAACAGTATACTAGCAATTTCATATACCGCTTGCGCTAGCATCCATTGTTTTAAAAGAAACCATACCTACAATGATGACACTCATAATTAAACAAACCTTCAAGAATTCTCCATGTCAGTCTCCTTAAAAAACTAAGCGGGATGATTACACCCCGCCTAACTTTCATTATTTTGTTCCAGACATAACTCGAACATTATCAATATGAATACTTGTTCCACCTGGTGAATCCATTTGGAAACTAGTGTTGATATTACCAGTTGTAACTTTGACATCTTTAATTGTTACGTAATGCCAAACATTATCTGCTACTAAATCAATTGTTTGACCTTCGCCACTGTCATAATTATTTACTGTCATTTGGGCTTTTGCCGCGCCATCTTCACTTACTTTAACCCAAGCTTCGACATCATATGTGGCATTATTCGCTGGTACAGAAATTTGTTGAGCTAGCGTTTGTTTATATGCGCCAGGGAGATAGAAGTATGCACTTTGGCTACCGAATGCTGGTGATTCTGGAGGATTAACGCCTGAACCACTATCTATACCATAAGCATTATCTTGACCATCTGGATGTGATTCTACCCAATTGGTTGTTCCACTCGGATTTCGTTCAAAACCAACATTATCTAATAAATTCACTTCTGATTGGACTGGTGACTCTACTGGATCAGCCGAAACGAGAATTCGGTCCATATTAATAGCCCCTGTTGTTTCGCCGTCCATCAAAAAAGTGATTTTATTTATTCCGGCTTTCAGATCTACTGCTTTTTCTGTATCTGACCAAATATTCCAGTTTTCGCCTTCTGAAGGGAAAGTAACCCGAGAATTATATTCACCATTCGTGTACAAATCAAGTGTCTGTGGTATACCTGTCCCATTGGCAGTACGCGTATTTAATACATACTCGCCATCTGCCGGCACATCTACTTCAAACTTAATTTCATCTCCAGTTGTACCAAAACTACCAACAAATCCCGCACCGCTATAGAACCAGTGATCCGATGCTACTGCAAGTGTTCCTGCAAGATCTGCTTCTTCTGCTTCGACTTTCGCAATAGTTGGCGTGAAACCAATATTTACTTTATCAAGTTGTACTTGGTCAGCTTTGTCATCCGCATCGGTTACCACTTTATAAGTAATGCTATTTTTACCTGCTGAAAGTGGTAATGCTTCTGATGCAACAACTGAATCTGCTGCTGGTTTTAGCATTGTTTGTTTCACGTATTCGCCGTTAACAAAAATACTTAATGATTGATTATCACTGGAAGTATTTTTATAAGTTAGATCCACATTGTAATCGCCAGCATCTTTTACATTTGCATAAACAGTTGTTCCAGCGCCATCTGTATCATAGCCATCTACATATGTTTTTTCAGAAACTGGTTTGTCAGCTACAGTACTTGCAAAATTGGAACCATTTTCCATTTCGTACGTTCCAGTTTGTACGACGCTTCCAGATCCATTAGCTGTAATCACTGTTTCCGCATCTGCTTGAGCCGGTACTTTTACATAAGTTACCGCTCCGTAAATATCGCTAGAAACAGCATAACCGCCTCCATCCGCATTTTCTAGTGAAGATAAATCATCATAAAGCTTGCTATCTGCTCCATTAACTTGAACACTTTCGGCTGCATTACCATGAAGTTTAACGATATAATTTTCTGTATCCGCTTGATAACTTCCTTCTTTTGCTCCAACAGTGAATGTCGTGCTATCAGCTGTTTTAGAAGTAGTCATTTTTTGTTTTAAATAGGTTTCTTTTTCATAATCAAAAGATTTTCCGTCATCGTCATAATGTGTAAACGTTGTATTATCTTCCGAGGCAAAAGTGTCTAAATAAACTGTTTTGACTGCTGATTCACCAACATAGTTTTGTGGTTGTTGCATCGGCATAATTGCACCCTGTTTAACGAACATTGGTACATCTGTCCAGTCTTCATCATTTACTTCATAATTGATTGTTTGATTTCCTTCATAAACATCTCCACGGTTATAGTCAATCCAAGTCCCTGCTGGTAAATAAATATCACGAGAACCTGCTCCTTCTTCTAATACAGGCGCTGCAAGAATCCCATCACCAAACATCCACTCATCCGTCAAATCTACTACATTTTCATCAGTTGGGTTGTCGAAAGTTAATGGTTGAACTAGACCAACACCAGATTCATAGGCTTGTCTTTCATATGCATACATATAAGGAATCATTGAATAACGCCAATTCATACTACTTTTCACTACTTCTTCTGCTGTTCCACCATAAAACCAAGGTTGGCGTTGTTGATTGTCATTTCCATGTGTACGGAAAACTGGTACAAGGGAACTAAATTCCATCCAACGGCTATATAGTTCAGGATCTGGATTTAAGACCTGCCCAGAATTAGCATTAAAGCCACCTGTATCCATGCCCCATTTCGTTTGTCCTAAATTAATTGTCGAAAGCATCGTACTTGGCTGTTCTTGCATCCCATTTGCCCAATCGATTACTTCGCCTTTTTTCCATTGAACTCCGATATCTCCGGACCAAATAGAAGTTGAATAACGTTGCGCTCCTGGATAATATGTTCTACCAGTTTGCCAGACACGTTCATTTGTATATTCCCGTTGCCCTTCATACATTGCTTCAGAAGTAAAACCCGTTGTGAAATTCCCGAACCAATAATCTGCCCCATTAGAAGATACTTTGTCCGTTTCATCATTCCACCAACCAACAATTCCTTTATCTAGTGCATCTTCGGAATGAGACCACCACCAATTGCGTTCGTCTGGATTATACGGATCAATACTTCTAACCATTACCGGGAAAGCATAGTCTTCATAAGCTGCTTGGCCTGGATACCAGTAACCCTTTGCTTCTGCATCTTTGCCTTGTTGCGTCTCGGTGCCATCTTCTAAATTAGTTACAACTCGGGGCTTCGTAATACCAATCATTTTGACACCAAGCGCATCCATATCCGTTTTTAAAGTTGTATCTGCTGAAGATGGGAAATTATCCGTATTCCAAGCAAACTCACCATAATCTCCACCATGGACTGGATCTCCGTAAAACTTCCAATCATAATCAAACGCAAATGAATCAATCGGAATTCCTTTTGCTCGATAAGTATCGATATTTTTTCTGAATTCCGCTTCATTTGTTCCCCACTCAAAGTTAGAAAAACCAAGTGACCATTTCGGCATCATTGGTGCGTGTCCTGTAACATCGGCGTAAGAAGACATAATTGCTTCGGGTTTGCCAGACATCAAGTACATTTCGACATTTTCTTTCACATAACGGCGTCCTTCAACCACTGTATCGCCATAATAAAACTCTAATTTTTCTTCATCTGAAACCGAATATGGATAACCACCATCACTATCTACTAAAAGACCATAGCCAGCCGTTGACCACATGAACGGTCCACCAGCATTCCCTTGCTGACCAGCTTGAGCAGTTTTCCCGCTATTTAAAGCTGTATCATCGCGCTCCATACCTAGGTCTCCATCACTAAAACTAATTCCGTAAGCACCATATACATGGTCACTCGCACCACGTTTAAATCTTACACCTCCATCAAAAATCCCACCATCAGCTGACTCAGATAATAAAGTTTTTCCGTCCTTATCTTTAAATGTCATTCGTGCTGGATTTTTGGCGATTTCGAGTGTACATTCATCGGTTGTGATTTTTATTGGGTCGGATTCTAAATCAATTGTTGCACCAATTGCTGTAAAAGTAGCATCTGGGTCAATCATTGGTGTCGACTCACTATTTTCTACATTTCTTGGACGTAAATTCACTTTTAATAAGTTATTTGCTAGTGGAGAAATCTCCAAATAATCATCTTGGTCTTCATCTCCATTATCTATTTTAAGTGTAATTACGTTATCTGTGACAGTTGCGTCAATGACATTCCCAAGACCTTCTTCTGCACTCAACTTCGCGTATTCATCCTTACTTAGTTGTTGCGCAGCTTCTGTTTTCGCAGTTTCTTTTGATTCTTTTTTCTTCGTTTCTTCTGCATTTACTTGTACTTCGAGCGGCTGAGTTATCCCCAAATTCAACCAAACAAGCGGAAGTACCGCCAAACTGACACAAACTTGCTTCATACCTTTTTTCATCATCTCGCCCCTTTTTTATTCTGTAATTGTTACAGGAAAATCATACCATCCAAGATATTCTCCATCGTTATATCCTAATGAAATCTCAAGCAAATGTTCTCCTGGTGCTAAAAATGCTGTATCTATCGTGTACATATACGATCCTTCATAAGTTGGATACTCAGGTTCATACAGGGTGCTGCCGTTATCCCTAATAATAATTATGTTCCTCGGACTTGCCGCAATAAAGTCTAATGCTTGGTATACAAATGGAATAAAAACGTCTAAATTCTCCCCTTGCTTAATGGTAGTTTTCGGATAAGTTGCTGTTTGCTCATCAAATGACCAGCTACTTAGTTGTTTTGATTGAAATATTTCTTCTGGAATAGAAATTAAATGATTTTGATAAAGAAGTAATGTGTCTAGGTTAGTTAAATTCATCCAAATATCTTTTTCAACAAAACCAGAAAGCCCCGCATCTTCCAAATTAACATCTATCAGGTTTTCCATTCCAAAAAAATGTGGAATGTTCAACCCAAATTTGTTCCCAGACATATCTACTGTCGTTAAATTAGGATAAACTTCATTCGGAAAAGAAGTAATATTCGCACTATTAGCTTGAATATTTTTTAAGGAAGGCAAACTTGCTGATAACGATGGCATTTCACCTATATTATTGCTCCAAATACCTAACTCTACCGCATTAGGAAAAACTTCATTATTTAGAACATTTAAATCCTCACCTGTTAAGTCTAATCCCGGCAAAGCAATTACAGTAATTGTATCCAAATCATCTTGGGTAATAATATCATTTACTGATTCCTTACCAAGTTCCTCTGCGAACACTTCTGCAATTGCTTCAACCGGAAAAGCTTCAATAATTGGAGCTGGAAGTGGCACCGTCTCAGCTTGTACTTTTGTCATCGGAGTAAAGATAACGCAACACATAGTTATCAATAACATTCCTATTATTTTTCTCATTCATGCTCCCCCTTTCAATTTGCCACCCTTTTTATCCACTAAAAAGGGTGGCATAACTTTATTTCTTAATAACTACATGGTCAAAGTTAATTCCTACCGTGTCATCTGCTTCAAAATCAAAGACAACTTGGTTATTTCCATCATGTAAAGTTACTGGTACTTCCACCGTTGCCCAAGTATCCCAATCTGCCGTTTTTGGCAAAGTGATTTTTTGTTTGGCACCATTCACATAAACAGTTCTTGTTGCATCTTCTACTCCAGCACTATAACGAACTTCCATTGTGTAATCTGAAGCGCCATCCACCGCATCGATATCAAACTCGACCGCTTCTTTTTCTTGGTCAAAGCTTGCTACAAATCCTGTGCCTGTATATCCAGCGTGGTCACTCGCAGTAGTTACATTTGTTAAATGACCAAATTCAGCCTCATATGGTGCATGATTTGTTCCATTCATTACAATGGTTTGAGCACTCGTTTTTGCTTCTGCTTTTACATAAGTTAGATTTTGTACAGAATCATAGTAATAGCCAGTTGTAGCTTCATTGAATGCATCAAGCGTTCCTGCTTTTGCTACTTCTGTTCCATCAAGCGTAACGCCTGTTGGTTCAGTGCTGAAAACTTGCATGGTTGTTTCATCTGCCATTGCTGGAAGATCTACGGTTACTTTTTCATTTGCAAAGTCTTCAGAAACACTAATGTCATGCATTTCTCCACCATTTACATCATCATAAAAGCTATATTCGCTTTCTCCTGATGGGTAAACACGGAAAGTTAGATTTTCATAAGCATTTAAATCATTTCCGACATTTTGGCCAAGTTGATAGCCATCTGTCATGTTCATCGGAATAATTGCACCTGCTTTTGCAAAGACAGGAAGTGTATCAACATCTGCATGGTAAGAAATTGTTTCACCACCTGGATGAATACCACCATTCCAAATATCAACCCATTCTCCTTCTGGTAAATAAACTTCTTTTTCAGTTTGACCTTCTTGTACAATTGGTGCTACTAATAAATCATTACCAAACATATACTGTTCATCCAAAACGTGGGTGTTCACATCATCCGGATAATCCATTGCCATTTGACGCATCATTGATTTACCATTGTCAGCAGTATCTTTTGCTGCCGTGTAAATGTATGGCAATAAATTCATTCTTGTATATAGATATTTTTGGAACGTTGGTAAAATTGTTTCGTCACCTGTTCTAGCTACTGCGTTCCAAGGTGAGCGTTCTTCACTTGGCGATGGATCTGATTTTTCCGAGTGGAACTGCATAATCGGTGCAAATGCTGCCATTGCTGTTGCCCGTTTATAAAGTTCGGATGTCGGATAATCTCCCGTAAATCCAGCCATATCCCAAGCCCAATAAGAAACACCTGATGTGGAAGCGCTAAGTCCTGCTTTTACAGATGATTGGAATGATTCAAAAGTAGAAGTTTGATCTCCTGACCAGTAAATTCCTGATTTTTGAGCTCCTGAAGTTCCAGAACGACTGAATGAAACTGCTTCCGGATTAATGCTTTTTGCAAAATCAAAATAGCTAGAAACATAATCACTTGGATAACGGTTTCTCATTTCTTGTCCATTTTCACCGTTAGAGAAAGTTGTATCGCGTCCCCAGACCATTTCTCCACCATCTGTTTTAAATCCGTCAATCCCCACATCTGTTAATAAGTATTCACGTTGCGACGTCCACCAATCTACTGCTTCTTTATTAGTGAAGTCTAGTAATATCCCATTTCCAAACCACTGAGACGCTGGAACACGATATGGTGCTCCTGTCCCGTCATCCGCACTGTACCCTTGGCTTATCATGTATTCTTCATCATTATCTCGTTGTTCGTAAACAGTGCCATCATCTTTTAGTACTGGCACTTGCCATAAAACGATATTCATCCCTGCATCATGAACACTATCCACCATTGTTTTTGGATCTGCCCATTTCCCGTTAAAAGTAAAATCATCATAGCCAAATGCTTCCCCATCTTTTTTAGCTGTGTAGGTTGCATCATTCCAGATATAGTACGTTTCTTCATCACTCCATTGCTCTAATACAAATCCAGTAGCTGGAATTTCGTTTTCTTCTGCATTAGCTAGTGCTGTACTAACATCTGAATCTCTGTCCCACTCATTTGCTGACATCCAAAGGCCAAAAGCCCATTTCGGTAGCAAAGTGGTTTTCCCAGTTATATCTGTATAGTTATTCACAATATCATTTTGATCTTTGCCGCTAATAACATAATAGTCTAGCATCGTCGTCATATCTCCATCATTGTCCAAAACAAAGCTGTACTTGTCTTCTACTTTAGAAGCCATTTGGAACTGTGAATGGAAATCCGAATTAACATACATACCATATTTATTAGCACTTACAAAGAATGGTACTGCTAAATAAGTTCTTTCTGTTTGAGCTTGATCTTGATATTCATTATAGACATAAGTTTCTACATCTTTTCCGCGTTGGTTAATTGTGTCATAACGTTCACCAAAACCATAAAACGCTTCATCACTTGGGGTTACAAAATTATTTTGATATTGGTTAATAACGTTTTTACCATCTGTTAACCAACCCAAACTATTTGCTGTTGTATACTCACTTGTAAGTAAAGTTCCATCTGCTTGATAAACTTCCATCCGATATGGTGATTTTTGGATCTCCACTCGTAAATCTTCAGTTGTAATCAATACTTCATCTGCACCATCTTCTACAGTGTAACCTGATTTACCAGCATGTCCTGTTTCCTTACCAGTTGGGGAAAGTTCCATCCGTAGCGTATCTAAATCTTCAAAAGATACATATAACTTCGGCGTGAAATTTCCTGCCGTAGCCGTCATATTCAATGTAATAGAATCGCCATTATCCACGACACTACTTACATTCTCTACATATTCCCAATCTGTTACATAAAAAGTAAAAGGACCACTTTCATAGGTTGCCCCGCCGTTAGCAGAACCTTTTGTTGTATAAGTAATTTCATCGCCTTTTTCAAATTTCCCTAAATCTGCTTTCCAGTAAGTATTATTACCACTATTATAATCATAGCTTGCTGTTACATTTTCTTGTGCAACTCCATTTTTAGTCCATTCCACCCAGACATTATCCCCGTCTTCTATTGGCCAAGTTGTGATATTTAGCGTGACATCTTCCCCAGCTTTTGGATCTCTTGGCGAACGTTCTGTCGGTTGAACAGAATATAAATCATCATCTCCGTATGGCGAGTGATATTCCCCATCCATCGCGAAAACATTCGTCCCAAATCCACTTAAACAACTAAAAATAAGTATTCCTAGAATAAATACCAAACTAATTTTTCTGAACTTTCGCTTCATCTCACTTTCCTCCCTTAATTCACCTTTTTCCTAAAAAAGCACTACTTTAGATGTAATATTTTTCAAAATTGTTAATTTTAGAATAGTTGTATTGTACATATAATCACATAGTGTTATAATTTTTCACAGATACACTACAAATATTCAAATTAACTTCCTCCTTACAAAAAACGCAATTATGCCAGACCATATTCATGGAAAAACAATAATTGCGCTCATCAGAAGAACTTGCATAGCTAACCTAGAATAACCAGTTAATACTTGTTACGAAAGTTAACATGTTTTCTCCCTCCTTTTTTTATCTATACAAAAATTCTATCCTAGAAACCCAACATAAAATTAAAATACATCAAATTTGAACAAAAGGAGTTGTGTTTTATGCAAAATGTCGGTGATACGTTGAAATTTATTCGGAAAAGTAAAAGTTTAACACAAAAAGAAGCTTGTTCTGAAGCACTAAGTCGTTCTAATTACCAAAAGATTGAGAATAATAAGATTATTCCCGGTATGGACCGCTTTATTCAAATCTTACTCAATTTTAATATGACATTAGAAGAATTTGAGTTCATTAAGCGTGATTTTACACCTTCTCCAAAAGAGAATATCCTTTATTTATACTCCAAGATCCTTACCTCTTCAGAAACAGATATTCTCAAAGATGTTATTTCCAAATGCAATGATTACTTAAAAGAACACCCGACTGATATCTTTATTTCAGATGTGAAAGCTTCTCTTGAAGGTGTTTTGCTTGCTGAAAAAGAACATAATTTCAAATTAGCTCGAGAAAAAGTAGCTTATATTTGGGAAAGACTAGCCAAATCAGATGAGTTATTTTGGAATGATATTATGATTTTAAGAAATATTTTCTTTATTTTTGAAAATGAAACAGCTCAACATATTGTCAACCGTCTAATTGTTCAACTTAAGAAATATCGCTATTTATACCCCACTCTTTCAATTGAAATTTCCCTTCACGTCAATCGAGCCACTTACTTAATTTTGGATGAAAAATATGAACTCGCTTTGCACTTTATTGAAAAGTCTATTAAAATCGCTAAGCAAAACCATTATTATCTTCACTTTTGTATGGCGATTGCTAAAAAAGGTATTGTTCTCTATAAGTTAGGTGAAAAAGCAACTGGTAAAGAATTTATGCAACGAGCACTTCGCGTTGCTAAGGTCCTTGAGGAAGAGCGGATCTTAAGTGGTATTAAAGATGAAATTAATTATTTCCTTCATGATGATATTGAAGAGCTTTCCTTAAATGAAGCAACTAAAATTAATATATAAAAATCCTAAATCTAGTTTCTTCAACGGTTTAAGTTGAATGACTAGATTTAGGCTTCTATTGTTGGCGTTCTTTGAAAGCACGCTCAATATCACGTTTTGCTTCTTTTTGTTTTAAATCTTGACGCTTATCGTATTTCTTTTTACCTCTAGCTACTCCAATTAAGACTTTTGCGTAGCCATCTTTAATATACATTTTTAGCGGAACAATCGAATAACCAGACTCTTTTGTTTCTCCAATTAAACGGCTAATTTGTTTTTTATGAAGTAGCAACTTGCGCGTTCGTAGTGGGTCGTGGTTGTAGCGGTTCCCTTGTTCGTATGGGCTAATGTGCATATTGTGTAAAAAAATTTCCCCTTTATCAATACGTGCATAGGAATCTTTTAAGTTTACCCGTGCATTTCTAACGGATTTAATTTCAGTACCTTGCAGGACAATGCCAGCCTCAAAAGTTTCTTCAATTGCGTAATCGTGGCGCGCTTTTTTATTTTGCGCGACTAGCTTACCATCACCTTTTGGCATAACTCCCCATCCTTTCTAGCGACGTTTTTTCTTTTTCGGGCTTTCTTTTGCTACTCCTTGGTAAAAAGGTTTTTTCTTCTTTTTCTTTTTCGGTTTTGTATACCATTCGTCTTCTTTACGTTCTGATTTTGGTTTCGCGTCTTCTGTTTTACCAGTTCGGCGTTTATTACGATTATTTTTTGTACTACTCTTAAAGTTTCTCGTTTTATCTATTGGTTTTTCACGTTGACGTTTCTGCTTTTCACTAACCGGACCTGGTTTACCTTCACTGCGAAGTGCAAAATCAATTTCGCGAGCGTCTACGTCTACTTTTGTTACTTCCACCTCTACTTCATCACCAATACGATAAATTTGACCTGTACGTTCACCAATCATCGCTAATTGGTTTTGGTGAAATTTGAAGTAATCACCTTTCATAGCACTAACGTGAACTAAACCTTCAATTGTTGTAGGTAGTTCAATAAATAAGCCAAAATTCGTTACAGAACTAATGATACCTATAAAACGTTCGCCAACTTTATCAACCATGAATTCCGTTTTCTTGAGTTCATCGGTTTCACGTTCTGCTTCCACTGCACGACGTTCCATTTTAGAGCTATGTTCAGCAATCTCAGGAAGCTCCTCAGCACGTTTTTCTAGTGTTTCTGGACGAACATCTCCGTTAATTAAATACTCTCTAATTAGCCTGTGAACGATCAAATCCGGATAACGTCTGATTGGTGATGTAAAATGCGTATAAAAGTCTGTTGATAAACCAAAATGTCCTGCGCTTACTGTATCATACTTCGCTTGTTGCATAGAACGAAGCATCACAGTTGAAACGACCATTTCTTCAGGCTTCCCTTTTACTTCTTCTAGCACTTGTTGTAGGGCCGCTGGATGAATATCATTAGCAGTCCCTTTAACAATTAAGCCGAAATTAGTAATAAATTCAAAGAAACGAGCTAGTTTATCTTCTTTTGGATCTTCATGAATACGATAAATAAATGGTACATCCATCCAGTGGAAATGTTCTGCCACTGTTTCGTTTGCCGCAAGCATAAATTCTTCAATCAAGTGCTCACCAGCTGAACGTTCGCGCATTACAACAGCTTCTGGATGTCCATCTTCATCAACTACTACACGAGCTTCTTTAAAATCAAAATCAATCGCACCACGTTTTTCCCGTTTAGTTCGAAGTATTTCTGCTAAATTTTGCATTGCTTCAAGCATTGGAACGATAGCTGCATACTTTTCGCGTAATGCTTCCTCTTTTTCAACTAAAATGTCGTTTACATCCGTATAGGTCATTCTTTCTGTTGTTTTAATGATGCTTTCAAAAATTTCATGATTGACTACATGACCATCTGCATCAATTTCCATTTCACAACTCATGGTAAAACGGTCTACTTGCGGGTTAAGCGAGCAAATTCCATTCGATAGTTTATGTGGCAACATCGGAATTACCCGGTCAACCAAATAAACACTCGTTCCGCGATCTTGCGCTTCGACATCAAGCGGCGAGCCTTCTGTCACATAATGGGTTACATCCGCAATATGAACGCCCAGCTTCCAATTGCCATTCGGAAGTTGTTTAACAGTAACCGCATCATCTAAATCTTTAGCATCTGCCCCATCGATCGTAATAATCATTTGATCTCGTAAATCACGGCGGTTACCAATATCCGATGTGTTAACTACATCTGGCGCTTTGCTTACTTGTTCCATCACTTCTTCCGGGAATCCGATAGAAATGCCATGTTTATGGATAATCGATAAAATATCCACCCCAGGATCATTTCGGTGGCCAATAATTGATTTTACAACACCTCTAGAACGAGCATGTCCGGTTGCATATTCGGTTAATTCGACGATAACTTTATGGCCATCTACTGGTTTTAAGCCATCTTCTAAATCAATTTCCACTTCTCCAAATAAGCGCTTATCATCAGGGATAACAATTGGCGTGCCAGCTAAATCTTCCATATAAGTTCCAACAATTTGCGTGGTTTTCCGCTCGACGATTTTCTTAATAGTACCCTCTGCTAAATTATCACTCTTACGTTTTGTGATAGTCGCAAAAACCAAGTCTCCGTTCATTGCATCTTTCACTTCATTTGGCGGGATAAAGATATCATCTAATTCTTTCTCTTCTGGGAGAACAAAGCCAAAACCACGTTCATGAGCACGGAATGTTCCTTTTACCAAATCCATTTTTTCAGGTAGGGCATACCGATTCTTCCTTGAGCGGACAATAGTTCCGGAATCTTCCAGTTTTACTAAGGATTTGACCATTAATTTAAAATCATCTGCATTATTTAAAGCGATTTCTATCTCTAAATCTTCTAACGCGAATGTTTTATTCGGCGTTTCAGTTAATAGATTAATAATTTTTTCTTCCATTTGTTTTTGTTCCACTTCTGTCCCTCCTCTCTCTGTTTTAAAAATTGTTTATTCTTGCCAGTCTAGACTATCTAAAAAGGTTAAAATAGCTTGATTTACTTCTTTTCGTTCTTTATCTAGTGTTATTACATGACCAGAATTTTTGAACCAATGTAATTCTTTTTCTGTTGACTCCACTGTATCATAAATGAACTGTGCTCCGCTTACATCGACCATATCATCTTTTTCCCCCTGAACAACCATAATTGGGGCATAAATCATATCCATTTCAGCAGCTACACCATTTATTTCATCTTTTAGTTTTGCAATGGTATTCATTGGCGCGTCTTTGTATGCCAACATTTCATTATCAATTTGTTCCGGATTTTTACCTTCTAATTTTTTATAATTACGAACATAATCTAAAAAGCCTTGGATTATTGGAGACGAGCTATCCATTCTTGTTGGAGTACTCATGGCTATAATTCCCTTTAACGGTTTAGAAAAACCTAATTTTAATGAAAAAAGTGCCCCTAGTGAAAGTCCAGCCACAGCTATTTCTTTATAACCAAGCGATTTTAAGTGGTCATATGCTGTAAGAACATCTTCCCACCATTCTTTTGGGCCTGTTTGTAATAATAAATCTGGTGATACGCCGTGACCTCTGTATTGAGGTGCATAACATGTGTAATTATTTTCTTGTAAAAACCTACCTAGAATTCTCACATCCGCTGAGCTTCCTGTAAATCCATGTAAAAGCAATACTGCCCGAGGACCTTTTTCGAATAAAAATGGTTGTGGTGGTGTTATTTTCATAGTAACTATCGCTCCTTGATTCTTTTGGGAGTTTTGTCGTGTTAGTTATTTTTATTAGGTGCGCCTTATGTTGAAATTCTTAGGCGCGAGTTTATTGTTTTTTATTCTCTTGGGTTTTCTCTATTTGGTGGATACTTCCGTTTTTTTGGAAACAACGCTTCACTTTGTTACGCCTTGTATTGGAGTTCTTTGCTAGTTCATTGTTTTTAGTTCCTTGGGTTTTCTCTATTTGGTGGATACTTCCGTTTTTTTGGAAACAACGCTTCACTTTGTTACGCCTTGTATTGGAGTTCTAGGGAAGCTTAGTACGCTTCCTGAGAACTCCAATAAAAAACCACCTAAATTTTCATTCAGGTGGTTAACTCTCGTTACTGTACAAAGTATGCCAGTGCAATTAGTATTACGAAGAAAACAATGGATAGAACGATGGTTGTACGATGTAAAATAAGTTCTAGTCCTCTTGCTTTTTGTTTACCGAATAATTGCTCAGCTCCACCAGAGATGGCGCCGGATAGGCCAGCACTTTTACCTGGTTGAAGTATGATAACTGTAATTAACAGTACTGATACGATGATAAGTAAGACCGTTAAAACTGTACTCATTGTTCTTTCCTCCTAAAACCGCCCAATTTGACTAAAGATAATTTTACCATATTTGTGATTATACGTAAAGACTTGTTTCGATACAATCATTAAACAACTTTTTCTTCTAGCCAAACTAAATCGTCCAAGAAGTAGATTAAGTCTTCTTCTAATATATCTTTTTCACAGTCATTAACAATATCGTGACCTGATCCAGCATAGAAGCACAATTGTTTATCATCTGTGTGAATGTGTTTGAAAATATAATTAGCGTTATCTGCATCGATTTCTTCATCTTGGCAGCCCTGACCAATCATAGTTGGAACGTGAATTTTCTCGATATCTTTTGCAACATTTTTGTAAAAACTAGCACGTGCTTCCGTCATGATATCAATCTCAGGAAGGTAGTTTTTCAACATATTGTCGGCTTCTTGTTCTACTATACCTTGTTTCTTTAATTGTTTAGTTAAATAGTTTTCGATTGGAATATAACGCATTTTGCGGTTCACATTGGCACATAGTGGAACAATTGCTTTTGGTGAAAATGATTCTGCCATTTTGAGTGCAAAAACACCACCCATAGCTACTCCGACAATTGCAATTTCATTATATCCATCTTTTTCAAGTTGACGATATCCAGCCACCGCATCTTCATACCACATTTCCGGTGTTGTTTTCAAGAAAATAGCAGGTTCATCCCCGTGCCCCCTAAAATTTGGCGCATGTACTGTGTACCCATTTTCTGCTAGAATTTCTCCAAGTTCTCTTACGTCTTCTGTAGTCCCTGCAAAGCCATGCAAGAGCAAAACAGCACGATTTCCCGCTTTTAACGTAAAGCTACGATCCGCACTCATTTTTACGCAATCCTCCTAATATCATCACTTTTATAATCCACTCCATTGTAGCTCATATCAATTAAATAAGCTAACTTTTGAGTTCTGACCAATAGACCAATATTAACCCTATCTCTTAAAGTTGTCAAATACTTTTTCCTCACATTTGAAACACCCTGATATGAAAGGGTTTTTGGTATATTTCAATTGTGAATTTTTACGCTTAAACGAGAAAAAAAAGTGTGAATTAACTGTAACAACTGCTTTGGATTTTGCCGTGGTAAAAAATGAGTTCCATTATTTATAATTTCCATCTCGCCACGTTGAACGGAATGAATCATTTTCTGTGTATCTTCTGAAGAAATCATATCAAACTCACCTATCACAGCTAAAAGCGGCGCACTAATTTTCTGTAAGTCCGCCTCTGACATATGCGGATGATAAATTGTCAAAGCCAGTTGGCGTTTCATTCGATCGAAAAAGCGGCTAAATGGCGCAAAAATACTCGCTACACCATAAGCAATCCGACAAAATAAATCTGGCAAGAACCGAATTTGATTAACATGATAATTTGTTCCAATCACAACAGATGCAATTTGGCGACTCGGCTGCATTTTCCCCATTACTAAAGAAATAATCCCACCATCGCTATAGCCAACAACTTTATATTTATCAATTTTTAAAAAATCAAGTAGCGAGAGCATATCTAATGCCATTATTTCAAAATCTAGCGGCGTAGTTCCGGCGTCACTTTGACCATGGCCTCGGCTATCTACTGCTATCACCATATGATCAATCGCTAAGTCGTCTGTCATACGCTTCATCGCACGGTGACTTTGACCATTCCCATGAATTAACAGAATGGGCTCTCCCTCACCAACAATTTTATAAAATATGTTAATTCCATTGATTTCTGCAATCATAAAGCATTTCTCCTTGTGGAAACTTTTACTACCCTTATTTTACACCTGATTATACTTGATTTCATATAAAATTGCATTGTTTTTTATCGTAATTAAATGAAAATACGTCTGATTCCATTATCGCTAGAATCAGACGTATTATTTATTTCATGAGTCTTCGATGGAATTGTTGTTGCGGCATATCTGCATGGATGATTTTCTTCGGTACAGAATGCTTTTCGGCTAAGGGGTGGTTTTTTTCATGCACCACAGCGTCTTTGATTTTTGGAGTTTCGAGCACTTTTGAGGTCTGAGTATTTTTTACTTTCATCAGCATTACCTCCTATGTCAAACATTACCCCATTAGTTATTTTTAAAACAGAAAAAACACCGCGAAAATTTTACTTTTCGCGGTGTTTAGCGTTTTATTCAATCAACTTATTTTTTCAAGTTGTAGAAAGTGTCGTTACCATGATATTCAGCAAGATCAGCCAAATTGTCTTCGATGCGGAGTAATTGGTTATATTTTGCAACACGGTCAGTACGAGTAGGTGCACCTGTTTTGATTTGACCAGCGTTTGTAGCTACTGCAATGTCAGCGATTGTGGAATCTTCTGTTTCACCAGAACGGTGGGAAACAACTGCAGTGTAGCCAGCGCGTTTAGCCATTTCAATAGCATCCAATGTTTCAGTCAAAGTACCAATTTGGTTAACTTTGATTAGGATGGAGTTAGCGATACCTTTTTCGATACCTTCTTTAAGTTTAGTTGTGTTAGTTACAAATAAATCGTCACCTACTAATTGAACGCGATCACCAATACGTTCTGTAAGTAGTTTGAATCCGTCCCAGTCATTTTCGTCTAGGCCATCTTCAATAGAGATGATTGGGTATTTAGTAATCATTTCTTCATACCAAGTTACCATTTCTTCAGAAGTACGAGTTACGCCTTCACCTTTAAGTTCATATTTACCAGTTTCGCGGTTATAGAACTCACTTGATGCAGCATCCATCGCAAGTTTAACTTCTTCGCCAGGTTTGTAACCAGCATCTTTAATTGCTTGCATGATTGTTTCAAGCGCTTCTTCATTGGATTTAAGGTTTGGAGCGAATCCACCTTCATCACCAACACCAGTGTTTAAGCCTTTACCTTTAAGTACAGCTTTAAGTGCGTGCAGAATTTCAGCACCCATACGTAATGCTTCTTTAAAGTTAGGAGCGCCAACAGGCATTACCATGAATTCTTGAACGTCGACATTGTTATCAGCATGTTCTCCGCCGTTAAGGATGTTCATCATTGGAACTGGAAGAACTTTACCGTTCACTCCACCAAGATATTCATATAAATGTACGCCTAGTTCATCAGCAGCAGCACGAGCAGCAGCTAAAGAAACACCAAGAATAGCGTTAGCACCTAATTTACCTTTGTTAGGTGTACCATCAAGTTCGATCATTGCTTTGTCAATTCCGATTTGGTCAGTTACATCAAAACCGATAATTTTGTCAGCAATAATATCGTTTACGTTTTCAACAGCTTTTAAAACACCTTTTCCAAGGTAACGAGCTTTGTCGCCATCGCGTAATTCTACAGCTTCGTATTCACCAGTTGAAGCACCACTTGGAACTAAAGCGCGGCCAAACGCACCAGCTTCAGTATAAACTTCAACCTCAACAGTTGGGTTACCGCGGGAATCTAAGACTTCGCGAGCATAAACTTCAGTAATAATAGACATTTATAATTCTCTCCTTTGTTGGATTCATTTGAATGTAGATTCAAAGACCCATCCGTTTTTAAATTCGTTTTCATTGTAGCTCTGTTTACTAAAAAACTAAAGCAATAACTAACATTATTTTTGAATTAAACTTTCGCCTGTCATTTCGGCAGGTTTTTCAACGCCGAGCAAATCAAGCATTGTTGGTGCTACGTCAGCCAGACGACCACCTTCACGAAGCGTTACACCTTTTTTCGTTACAATTACTGGAACTGGAACGGTAGTGTGTGCTGTGTGTGGTTTTCCTTCTGGAGTAGACATTGTTTCAGAGTTACCATGGTCGGCAAAAATAATCGCTGAACCACCTTTTTCTAAAATAAGGTCTACTACACGGCCAAGATTTTCATCTACTGCTTCGATTGCCTTGATAGTTGGCTCAAGCATACCTGAGTGTCCAACCATGTCTGGGTTTGCAAAGTTTAAGATAATCGCATCGTGTTTGTCGTTTTTGATGTCTTCCACAAGTGCATCTGTAACTTCATATGCACTCATTTCAGGTTGCAAATCGTATGTTTCTACTTTTGGCGAATTAATTAGAATCCGGTTTTCACCAGGGAATTCTTCATTTCGTCCACCATTCATAAAGAATGTTACATGCGGATATTTTTCCGTTTCGGCAATGCGAAGTTGTGAAAGTCCTTCATTAGAAAGTACTTCGCCAATTACATTTTTCATTTCAATTGGCTCAAATGCAACTTCCGCATCAATGCTTGGGTTGTATAGAGTCATTGTAACGAATTTAATGTTTTTAGGGTGATCTGCCCCACGGTTGAAATGATCCCATTCTTTATCAGTGAATGCATTAGAAAGTTGAATCGCACGGTCAGGACGGAAATTGAAGAAAATAACTGCATCGTTGTCTTTAACTGTTGCAACAGGTTTGCCATCTTTAGTAATGATAGCTGGAACAACGAATTCATCATTTTTGTCATTAGCATAAGAAGCTTTGACAAGTTCGATTGGATCTTCAAATTTTTCACCTTCAGCGCTTACGATTGCGTTATATGCTTTTTCAACACGTTCCCAGCGTTTGTCACGATCCATTGCGTAGAAGCGGCCAGAAACAGTTGCAATCGCGCCATAGTTTAAATCACTAATCGCTTTTTGTAAAGTTTCTAAATACTCTACGGAAGATTGTGGAGCCACGTCACGTCCATCAAGGAAAGCATGGATGTACACGTTTTTCACGCCTTTATCTTTGGCTGTTTCAAGTAGTGCAACGAGGTGATTAATGTGACTGTGCACTCCACCATCTGAAAGCAAGCCAAACAAATGTAGGTCCGAGTTGTTTTCTTTTGTATAAGTGAAAGCATTGTTTAGGGCTTTATTCTCTTGGAATTCGCCTTCTTCAATTGCTTTATCAATACGTGTTAAGCTTTGGTAGACAATCCGTCCAGCTCCGATGTTTGTATGACCAACTTCGGAGTTACCCATTTGACCTTCCGGAAGACCAACGTCAAGTCCAGCAGCTTTAAGTTCCCCATGAGGAAAATTAGCTAAGTAACGGTCAAAGTTTGGTTTGTTCGCTTGAGCTACAGCATTACCTACTGTTTCTGCACGTTTACCAAAACCATCGAGGATAATAATTGCTACAGGTGATTTACTCATTTTATTTTACTGCCTCCAATAATGCTAAGAACGATGCTGGTTCTAAGCTTGCTCCACCTACAAGAGCGCCGTCAATGTCGGACTCTGCAAGATAATCAGCAATGTTTTCAGGTTTTACGCTACCGCCGTATTGAATACGAACTGCGTCTGCTGCTTTTTGAGAAACAGCGTCTGCAACTTCTGCACGAATAACTGCACAAGTTTCGTTTGCATCAGCACTTGTGGAAGATTTCCCAGTACCGATTGCCCAGATTGGTTCATAAGCAATAACAGATTTGATTACTTGTTCTTCCGTTAAACCAGCAAGCGCCGCACGGATTTGACCACGTACCCAAGTATCTGTTTGACCAGCTTCACGTTGATCTAGTGTTTCACCACAGCAAATGATTGGTGTCATGCCATGTTTAAAAATCGCGTGTGCTTTTTTGTTAATATCTTCGTCTGTTTCATGAAAATACTCACGACGTTCAGAGTGTCCGATAATAACATAAGAAACACCTAAATCAGCAAGTGCAAATGGGCTAATTTCGCCTGTGAAAGCACCTTCGTCTTCGAAATAACAGTTTTGTGCAGAAACACGCAAGTTAGTTCCTTCAGTAAGACGAACTAATTCTTGCAAAAATAAAGCCGGTGCAGCAACAACTGATTCTACAGCATCATTTGATGGCACATTATTTTTTACATCTTCTGCAAATTGTCCAGCTTTTGCAGCCGTTTTGTTCATTTTCCAGTTACCAGCAATAATTGGTTTACGCATTTGGATAAACATCCTCTCGATATTAAAAATTATTTTTGGTTCAGCTTATTTGTCGCTAATGGAAGCAACACCAGGAAGCTCTTTACCTTCAAGATATTCTAGAGACGCACCGCCACCAGTGGAAATATGTGTGAATTTGTCAGCAAAACCTAAGTCCATAGCCGCTGCTGCAGAATCCCCACCACCGATAATTGTAGTTGCATCAGTTAGGTTTGCAATAGCTTCACAAACGCCAATTGTACCTTTAGCAAAGTTGCTAAGTTCGAATACGCCCATTGGACCATTCCAAACAACTGTTTTAGCACCTTGAAGTTCTTTTGTAAATAGGTCGATTGTAGCTTGACCGATATCAAGTCCCATTTCGTCAGCAGGAATACTATCTGCATCTACTGTATGGAAAGGAGCATCGTTACTGAATTCTTTAGAAACAACAGCATCAACTGGTAATACTAATTTGTCGCCAGCTTTTTCAAGTAAGCCTTTAGCAAGTTCGACTTTATCTGCTTCTAAAAGAGATTTACCGATTTCTTGACCTTGAGCTGCCATGAAAGTGAAAGTCATTCCTCCACCAACAAGTACTTTGTCTGCTTTTGTAAGTAAGTTTTCAATCACACCGATTTTGTCAGAAACTTTAGCGCCACCTAGGATTGCTACTAGAGGACGAGCTGGATTGTCAACTACACCGCCGATAAATTTGATTTCTTTCTCCATCAAAAATCCTGCCGCTGATTCTAGGTTAGAAGCGATTCCAACGTTAGACGCGTGCGCACGGTGAGCTGTACCAAAAGCGTCATTCACGAAAACGTCGCCTAGGCTAGCCCAGTATTTTCCAAGTTCTGGATCATTTTTGCTTTCTTTTTTACCGTCAATATCTTCAAAACGTGTATTTTCAAAAAGAAGTACTTCGCCGTCTTTTAAATCAGCAATTGCTCTTTCAAGTTCTGGACCACGAGTAGCAGGAACGAATTTCACTTCTTTTCCAAGTAATTCGCTTAAACGAGCGGCTACTGGACGAAGAGATTTCCCTTCTTTATCTTCTTCAGTTTTTACTTTTCCAAGGTGTGAAAATAGGATTGCTTTACCGTTTTGTTCTAAGATGTATTCGATAGTTGGAAGTGCTGCTACGATACGGTTATCGTTGGTAATTTTACCGTCTTTCATTGGCACGTTAAAGTCAACACGAACTAAAACTTTTTTGTCTTTTAAATCTAAATCAGTTACAACTTTTTTAGCCATTTTAGAGTTCCTCCATTGATTTTAAAGGATTAGGGTTGCCCCCGTTATTTCAGAAAATAAGCGGAAACAATAGTGTCTCCGCTTATTCTTGTTATTGCTGAAGTGACGAGCACCTCAGTAAAATTAATCTGCTAATTATTTAGCAATTTTTGCAAAGTATTCTAAAGTACGTACTAATTGAGCAGTGTAGCTCATTTCGTTATCGTACCAAGCTACAGTTTTAACTAATTGTTGATCGCCAACTGTAAGAACTTTTGTTTGAGTTTCATCAAATAATGAACCGAAAGTCATACCTTTGATGTCAGAAGAAACAACTTGATCATTAGTGTAACCAAATGTTTCTGGATCAGAAGCTGCTTCCATAGCTGCATTTACTTCATCAACAGTAACTTTTTTGTTAAGAACTGTTACTAATTCAGTAAGGGAACCAGTTGGAACTGGAACACGTTGAGCAGCTCCGTCTAATTTACCTTTAAGGCTTGGTAATACTTCACCGATAGCTTTTGCAGCACCAGTTGTATTAGGGATGATATTTTCTGCAGCAGCACGAGCACGACGGAAGTCACCTTTTGGATGTGGAGCGTCTAATGTATTTTGGTCACCAGTGTAAGCGTGAATTGTAGTCATTAGGCCTTCAACAACACCAAATTTGTCTTCTAAAACTTTAGCCATTGGAGCTAAACAGTTAGTAGTACAGCTTGCGCCAGAGATAACTGTTTCAGTTCCGTCTAATGTTTCATGGTTTACATTGTAAACGATTGTTTTCATATCGCCAGTTGCTGGAGCGGAGATAACAACTTTTTTAGCGCCAGCTTTAATGTGTAATTCAGCTTTGTCCTGTGCTGTGAAGAAACCAGTACATTCTAGAACGATGTCTACTCCTAGGTCGCCCCATGGAAGTTCTTCTGGGTTACGGTTAGCTAATACTTTAACTTCTTTACCGTTTACGTTGAAGAAACCATCATGTACTTCTACTTCACCGTCGAAACGGCCTTGAGTTGTATCATATTTTAACAGGTGAGCTAACATTTTAGCGTCTGTTAAGTCATTGATTGCAACAACTTCAATTCCTTCCACATTTTGAATACGACGGAATGCTAGACGTCCGATACGTCCAAAACCATTAATACCAACTTTAACTGTCATAAGTCAATTTCCTCCTTGAAAATAGTGTTTTTTTATTTCAAAAGGGTATTACTCCCTTTTAAAAGCGACTTTGCTGCTCCTTCATCCGTAATTAAAATCGTATTTTTCGGAGCGCTTTTCATATACGATTTGATAGCTTTGGCTTTCGATGTACCACCTGCTACAGCGATGATATGCGGGATTTGCGCTAAGTCTTCAAATTGAAGACCGAATGTAGGAACTTTATGTACAACCTCGCCTTGTTCATCAAAATAATAGCCAAATGCTTCACCAACAGCTTTACGATGGATGATTTTTTCAAGTACATCTTCGCCGGTATGTCTGCGTTTCGCCATTGCGAGCGCATCACCTATGCCTAAAATAATTGCATTTGCGGATTGTACTAATCGTAAGCCTTCTTGAATTGCCGGTTCTTTCAGTAAGGAACGGTAGGCTTCTTCGCCAAGCTGTTCAGGTACATAGAGAACGCGGTGCTTGGTGTTCGTCTTTGTTGCCATCTTATCACAAATTGTATTCGCTTGATTGTCAAGGTCTTCACCAATACCTCCACGACCGGGAACGAACAGTAATTCTCTTCCTTTTGCAAAATCTGTTGTCATCATTTCAGCAACAGTTGCCATTGTAGAGCCGCCCATAACTGCGACGATGTTTCTTTTTTCGGTGAGCACCATGTCTAATTGTTCTACTGCCACGCGTCCCATTTCTTCGCGGACCCATGGAGTATCATCACTATCACCTTGCACTACCAAGCATTTTTTGATTTGCAATTTTTTTGCTAATTGTTCTTCCATCGAATGTAACCCTGAAAGTTGATTCATGACACTTTCTAAATCACGGAAAACAATCAATCCTTCTTTTGTAACGGTCATTCCGGATGAAGCAATTTCTACTAACCCCTGTGCTTTCAAAAATTCAACTTCGCCGCGAAGGACTCGTTCACTCATACCGAGCATTCCGGCAAGTGTACGTCTTCCAACTGGTTCAGAAAAATAAATCGAGCGTAGGATTTGATAGCGTTTTTGCATAATCATTAAAACGTCGGGCAATAATTTTTTCTGAATATTAATTAAGTCTGACATTTTTAATTGCTCCTCATCTTTGGACGCTTAGTGACCCGCTTAGTCATATGGCGTCCCGTTAGAACTAAAAAAAGTAGAGATAGAGGTTTAACGTACCTTTCAAGACTATTAAACTAAGCTAGTTCAGCTTGTCAACAATGTGTCTCTCAATGTGTTTTTTACCCCTTCTCTTTTTGCTTACGCTGGTGAAACTTCTTTATTGTTCTTTTAATACCCTACGTTCCCTATTCTAACAGTCTTGGCGTAATTCTTCAAGTGTTAAGTGGGACATTCATGAAATATTCACCTATAATTTACAATTACTTTTTAACTCGTAAAGCTCTAAATAGGCTATATTAGTTGTTTTCCACCTCTCTTAAAAATGAAACATGCTCTCCAGGGTTTTTTTATTTTCAAAAGACATTTTTTGTCCCACAGCCTATACTTGGGGCAAAAAATGTCTTTTAAAATCTTTTTCTTTTAGATGATGATGGGATGTTTAGCTCCAAACGATATTTAGCAATAGCTCTTCTAGAAACTTGAATTTCTTTTTCTGCTAACATATCTACTATTTTTTGATCAGAAAGTGGCTTTAATTTATCTTCTTTAGATACGAATTCTTGCACGAGTTTTTTGATTGTCGTGCTGGAAACATCTCCTAAATCCTCGTTTTCAGCAGACTTTTTCTGTAATCCAGATGCAAAGAAGCGCTTCAATTCGTATACGCCAGTACTTGTTTCCATGTATTTGCCATTTACTGCACGACTAACAGTGGATTCATGTATGCCTAGTTCTTCTGCTACTTCTTTCAAAGTTAATGGCTGTAAATGTGCTGAATTATCTAAGAAATAGGCTTTCTGATGCTGCACAATTGCTTCACCCACGCGCTGTAAAGTGTTTTCTCGTTGTTCAATTCCCTTTTTAATCCAATCAAATTCTCCCGCTTTTTCTCGTAAAAATTGAGCCACATCTTTTTCTTTGGTTGCACGCATCGTTTCATAGTAAGCGGCTTGGAAACGAACTTGTGGTAGAAATTGTTTCGCAAGTGTGACAGTGAGTTCTTTGTCGTTTTGTAATAGAATTAAGTCTGGCACTACATATTGCACGCGTTCCGATTCGAACTCAGAACCTGGTTTTGGATTTAAAGTTTGAATATAATCAGATACTTCTTGAATATCTTGTAAGCTAACATCCATTTCTGTAGCAACTTTCTTCCATTTTTTCTCAGCAAATTCTGTAAAGTACTTTTGAATAACATCATAAGCGATATAAGGAGCAGCTGGGGAACGTTCGATTTGTAGTAAGATACATTCGCGCGCATCTCTTGCTCCAACGCCAGCCGGCTCCATACTTTGTAAAATTTCAAGCCCTTCTAATACGCTTGAATCATCCATCAAAAGAGCAGCGCTGACATCTTTTAAATCAATTTGTAAATAACCACTATCGCTTAAACTTTCTATTAAATATAAAATAATTATTTTGTGTGTTTGTGTCACGCTCATTAATTGTAGCTGTTCTTTTAGCGCGTCAGCTAAAGTCAACTTATTATCTGCAATTTGGTCTAGCCAGTCTGTATCATCTGAACTTCCAGAACTTTTACGGCTGCTATAAGTAAAATCCGTTCCAATATCTGAGCCTGGAATCACTTCAATTAATGGGTTCTCAAGTGCTTTATCTTCTAAAAATGCCATTAAATCAGCTGTTGCAAATTGTAGCATAGCAATAGACTGTGACAATTGTTGCGTCATGTTTAATTTCAACGATTGTTTTTGTTGTTGCTTTTGGACGAAATTAGATTCTAAACGCAAAGTAAAACCTCCATTAAAAATCAGCTTGATATTTTTATGCCAAACTAAGTGATTTTTTATTCCTATTCATTATTATAACATGGAGATTTTCAAATTACAGTAGATTCCGTTTATCCCATCACAAAAAATCCAAGTGCTCAACTAACACTTGGATTTTAGTTATTTTGGTAAATGGTTTAAAAAGTTCTGAGAAGTAAACCCTGCTACTTCTTCTTTGGTGAAGTGTTTTTCTAGCACTTCCAAGAACCCCTGATATTTTCCAGCATTTTCAAGCCCTTTAACATGGTCTGGAATTCCATCAAAGTCAGAACCAAAACCAATGTTTTTAACTCCACCTAATTCACAAATATAGTCGATATGGCGAATAACATCCTCTACATCAGCGACACCAGAATTAGTTGTGAAGAAGGGATGGAAAATCACATGAACCATCGCATCATGTTCAACCATTGCCTTAATTTGATTATCATCTAAATTTCTAGGATGCGAGCAAATCGTCTTTGCACTGGAATGACTAGCAATCACAAATTCAGCCTCCTCTAAAGTATCCCAGAAAGCTTTCACACTTAAATGCGAAACATCTGTAAATATTTTCCGGCCATTTAAAAGGTGAATAATTTCTTTGCCGAAGTGTGTCAACCCAGCACCACGTTCTTCCATAATTCCATCTGCTGCTAGATTTGCGTTATTCCAAGTCAAACCGACAGATAATACACCTGCATCGAGTAATTGTGTTAATTTATCCATATCATGTCCAATTGGCTCAATGCCTTCCAATGTAAGAACAGCACCAATTTTCTCTTCTGGAAAATTTTCTAAATCGCTCCATTTTTTCACTTGGCGAATTACTCCACCTTTGTGAAGCACATGTTGTTTGAAAATATTAACCTGCTCCACCGCTTTTTTCCATTTATGCTCTACTGGAACACATTCATCAAGAAAAATCGCAAACCCTTGCAGTAACATCTTTGCCTCTATAAGCCGTTCAAAGTTCACATCTAGTTCTTCGGCATCTTGGAAAGTGTATTTTCCTTTTCCAGCTTGCAATTTGTAAAGCGCATCACAGTGTGTATCAATTACTCTCATTTTCTGTCGTTCCTCCTTTTTGATACATCTATTATATACTTTTCGGAGGATTAGACAAGTGATTTTTAGAAACATATTTACTTTGTCATTTTATGCTTTTTACCCGGCCAAAATGCCCACTTACCTAGAAGCACTGTAATAGATGGTACTAGGAAAGGTCGGACAATAAATGTATCTAACAAAACTCCAATAGCTGTAATTAATCCGAATTGTACTAATAGTTGAATTGGAAGAGTTGTTAAAACCCCAAATGTTCCTGCTAAAATCAAACCAGCAGAGGTTATAACGCCACCTGTCTGTCCTACGCCTTCTGTTATCGCTTGTCTGAGCGGCAGTTTTTCACTATTTTTCCAAATGCTAGAAATCATGAATATGTTGTAATCTTCCCCGAGTGCTACGATAAAGACAAAAGCATATAGAGGTATTAAACCAGATATTGCATCAACTCCCATAGCATAATGGATAATTACCCAGCCTAGTCCAAGTGCCCCAACAAAAGAAAGTAGCACGGTTGCGACTAAATAGAGCATTGCTGTAATAGAACGTAAATAACACAGTAGTAAAATTGCAATTAAAGCAATAACTAATGGAATAATTACTTTTTCGTCATGTGTTGTTATAGCACGCGAATCGTATTGTGTTGCAGTTTGTCCGGCGATATAAACATCATTTCCCTTATCTGCAGCCGAGCGAACTTTCGGTACAACATCCATTGCTTTGTTACTATATGGGTTATCATCCAAAATCAATGTATATTTTTGATAACCATTATTTCGTTCTGGCCTTGATACCGACTTAACTCCGTCCACATTTTCAAGAGATTCTTTCATGGATTCCTTCGAGTTCACAACAACTTCCATAGGGGCAAGCATACCTGCTCCATAGTGATCACTAATTAACGTGAACCCTTCCCGAGATGGCATATCCTCTGGGAAAGTTGAAAGTGTGTCATACGTATATTTGATTTGTGTCGTAAAAATACCACAGCCAATTAAAATAATCAATGTAATAATCAGAATTCGCACAGGATGTTTCGCGGACATTTCACCAATTTTATGCCAGAAACGATTTTCCTTGTGGTGCTTCGGTGTTTTGCCTTTTTTCTCTGCACGTCTTTCTTCCATTTCGACTGTTCTTGGGACAAATGGCCAGAACGAAACGCGACCAAAAACGCCTAACAATGCTGGTACAAGCGTTAATGACGATATCATCATAATGAAAATTGCTAAACTAAATGGCACTGCAAAATTATGAAATGAACCGTACTCGGCTGCTAGAAGTAATAGAAGTGCCGCCATGACAGTCAAACCACTTAAAGCAATTGCTCCAGCTGTTCCACTAAAAGCTTCTTTAAATGCTTGGAACCGATTTTTTTCGGTATGCAAATGACTTCGGAATCTAGATATGAGGAATAAACAATAGTCTGTTCCTGCTCCAAATAGTAATACCGTCATAATCGAGAGCCCCTGCGAACCATATGTGATAATTCCTTCTTTAGCCAATAAACCAAGAATTGGCGTAATCACCAAGTAAGCAAAACCTACCGCAATTAAAGGAATTAAAGCCAAAATAGGCGAACGATAAATCACTAATAAAAATACGAGTACAAGTAAAACTGTTCCAATTAGAAGTGATACATCCGCATCTTTAAACAAGCCACTCGCATCGACACTTATGCCTGCCGGACCAGTAGTTCGAGCCACTAAGGTATCGCTCGCTGTCACTTTTTGAGAAAACGGATTTTCACCAATGGTTGTTTTTGCTGCTGATTCTAGCTGATTAAAACTTTTTGTTAATTCATCTGACGTTGCGCTATCTTCCATAATAACTGTCTGGATAAAAGTTGTGCCATCTTTGGAAACTTGTTGTTTTAAGGCTACTGGTGGCATTTTATCATAAGGAACAGCTGTTTTCTGAAAATCTACTGGGTTTTCTGTTAGCTCTTTGCTATATTTTTGTATATTAATTAAGTCTCCTACTGTTAAACCTGTAGATCGATACCACGTAATAAGCGCAGGCACCCCGTCCGTCCCTGCAAATTGTTCATCAATTAATTTTTGTGCGACAACAGAAGGTTCCGAGTCAGGCAAATCTTTCGCTGCATCATCTTTGTAGTCTGCAGCTTTTGGAAAAAATATTTGTAAAATGATAATTGCAATAATCCAGATTCCAAGTGTAATAAACCTGCCTTTTTTCCCGCCAACTCCATTCGCAACTTTGCTTAAAAATCCATCTTTCATTTTAAATCCCCCTTGGAAGTTTTCTCTGTTTTCGTTTATCAATTGATAAGTGAATCGCCAAAAAAAGAAGCACGTTCACCTATACCTCTTTTTTTGAAATACCAAACATCATCAAATCAATTAGTTCTTCAATTCGTTCTGTCATAGTTTGTTTTTCCGCAAACTCACTTTTCCCAGAAAAAAGTGGACTAATAGTTGCTAAACAATATCTCGCAGCCACCTCAGCACTGACACCCTCACGCAGTTCGCCAGTGGCTTCTTGCTTTTGGAAAAATTTTTGAAAAGGAATTAAATACGTTTGTTGCCATAATTTATATAGTAAATATTGATTCTCTGGTTTCATTTCATTCAATATGTCGTGAATCATTAGTAAAATATTGGTTGGATGCTTTTCAATCAACATAATTAACATATCCCGAAGTTGTTCTTCCCTAGATTTAGTTGATTCTAAAAGCGGCTGCATTTCTATTTGAATTTGTTGCGTTAATTCACGGACCACTTCAATGTAAAGTGCTTCTTTATCTTCAAAATGATGGTATAGGGCTGGTTGAGTTATATTTACACGATTTGCTATTTCTCTAGTGGATACTGCTCTATAACCTTTCTCCATAAACAAATCACTCGCAGTGTCTAAAATTTTTCTTCTAGTTATTGCTAATTCTTCCGCTCTTGTGCGTTTTTTTTGCATCATCGCCCCATCCTTCTTTTCATTCTACAGATAACAATTGAAGATTCTTATTAATTAATTTTTGCAAAGTTTCTTTATGCCATTTTCTCCCAAAAACACGCTTACTGACAAGATATTTGCCTTCTTCAACCTCGCCATCTTCTGTAACAGCACGAATGTTTAATTGGTAAACCAGTTTCTTTTTAGCTAAACTTATTTGTTGAATCGTCTTTGCATCTAAAAAGTGCATTTCTGCATCGCTTAATTTAAATACAAACGTAAACATGCCAGCCTCCGTAAAAGCGAGAACTAGCGTATGCCTACCTCGCATATTAGGGCCCGCATATAAAAAATCCATTGTATGAACGGCTAAATTATTATCCTTACTGTATACTCTAATTTCTTCCTCTAATCGTTCTCTTAAACTAGCTGCCAAAATAAGCACCTCCAATGCTGATTACCATTTTACCAGAAAAGAGTTATATTATATGCCCTTCTATTTTAATTCTCTATAATGATAGCATTATTAGACCGAAAAAAGTATAGCTATAAAGAGCTAAAACTACTTTTTGAAGAAAATGCTTTTATTTCTAAATAATAACAACCTTTATATAATAGGAAGTTGGAGAAAATGGGGGAATGGAACACCATTGAATCACGAAATGGAAGAACATCATTTTTTGACGGGGGATTACTGCAGTACATTGGTTGGACAATACTTGGATTTATTGTAACTATTTGTACAATTGGTATTTGTTATCCGTGGGCTTTATGTATGGTCTATGGCTGGAAAATAAATCATACAGTTATTGAAGGCAAACGTTTGAAATTCCAAGGATCTGCGGTTGGACTTTTTGGACACTGGATCAAATGGTTCCTACTTTGTGTTATCACAGTTGGAATTTATGGATTCTGGGTCTTCATCAAGTTAGAAGATTGGAAAGTAAGAAATACAATTATTAAATAACAAATAAAAAACATCCTACAAGCCAGCTTATTCCCGCCACTGTAGGATGTTTTTGCCATCATTTTAAGATTATAAGAATTAAAACGGAATAATAATTTGTGTATTTAATCTAGCATAAATTAACTTTTCAATTTATGCTTTTTGAATAATACAAATGCAGTTCCTGATAAAATCAATCCTAATAGTGGCGCATTTTTGCTATCGCCACTTTTCGGAAGCGTAGTTCCTTGAGAATCATAAATCCTCTTATTAGTAGTTTCTTGTAAGTCCAGGAATTGTTTATTAGGAGGGTTATTTCGCGATATTTTACTCATAATGCTTTTTGAATTACCATCTCTTTTAGCAGGGGGCGTTATATGGCTTTCATCTGTATTTGTTGATGATGTGATTGCGCCATTTACTTGGTTATTAGATTCTGACTCTTTTTTTTTTTGAATTGGGCATATAAAGTAATATCTTTTGCTGGCATTTTGTTCATTACAAAATCCCATTTTTTACCGCCTGTCTTTGCATCATACCAACCTTCAAAACTATATCCTTTTTTAGATGGTGTTCCCGGTTCTTGGAGATATTTTTGATACTCTACTTTTTGTGTCGTTGTTTTCCCTCCAACTGTTAAGGTTGCTGTATAGCTATTTACTTTGAATTGAGCATATAAGGTAAAATCATAACTTGGTGTATAATCGGTTGCAAAGTTCCACTTCTTACCAAAAGCCTCGGCGCTATACCAACCTTTAAATGTATAACCTTCTTTGGCGGGTGTTTTCGGTTCAGTTAACAACATTCCTGCTTGTATTTTTTCTGCTGTTTCCATTCCGTCTATATCATAATAGGCTACAGCAGAAACTGGTTTTAATGGTTGTACCACGTTCCCGGTAAAAACAGTTCTCGCCCCGCCAACTGTTAGAGACTTCCTAAAACTATAACTTACTTCAGGGACATAGGTTGATAAATTCCACATAACATTTGGACTTGCTACTTTACCATTATCACTCACTTTCAAATATTGGAGTAGCGTACCCGTTTCATTTCTTACAGTAATTGGAATAGCTATATTTTCTTGATAATTTATTGCCGGGTTAGTATAATTTTGATCAAATATGTCTAAAACTATAAGATTTTTTAATCCTGCTAATGGACTTATATCTATAATCTGGTTATTATCCAAAATTAATTCATTAAGATGGTTTAATTTAGATAAAGCACTTACATCTCTCACCTGATTGTTTTTTAAAGATAGATACTTTATATCATTTAATTCAGCAATCTTACTAATATCACTTATTTCATTGTTATAAAGATATACTATCTTTAAGTTCGGTAAATATTGAATCCCATCAATCAATTTGATATTTTTGTGGCTAGCTCGTAGTTGGATGATTCTATCCAGTTCGCTTTGTGTTACAGTATCAGTCACACTTCCTCTTCCTAAAGCATCCTTCACTACTTCAGCTAGATTAGGATCCGGAAAAATTCGATTTATAGGCGCTGGAATTGTAAGGCTTGCCGCTTTACTTGTCATGACGTCACTTGTTTTAATTTCTGCAATAGCAATAAATACTAGCGCTAGTATGAATGTCATTTTTAACCATTTACTCTTTTTCATTATCTACACCTCTTATAATAAATATTTAGAAAACAGAAAAGATTAATTGGCGATGTTAGCTTCTATAAATCCTCTTTTTGCTCTGTCTCTAAATCTTTCCATTTATAATAATAAAATCCTAACTGACCGTTCTATAACATTTGTTAAAAATAAGTGGTTTTTGCAAAGTGCTTTACATAAAAATGTATCATAAATTTTTATATGAGACATTTTATTTAAGTCATACATTTTATCAACCTTAGCTTGCATTATAAAAATGAGCATACTTTTTATTGAAAGGCAGTAAGTATACAAGAATATGTATTATACACAAATCCTAGTTGAGCAAAGGCAGCACTATTATGCCATCGTATATCCCCCTCTGTTTCTCTAAATGTATTTTAGTTTAAAAACTATTTATACTTTAAAAATTAATATTTCCGCTCATATTAGTAATTGTTTATCAATTCTCGTTTTTACTGGATAGTAACCTGTATTCTCATTCATCCTAAAAAAACTGACCTCCTTAAGACAGACTTTTGGTCTAGCTTTTGAAGGTCAGCGATTTTTATTATCTTCTTGTACTTAGGTTCACTGCTCTAGTCCAACCAGCGCCTTTGATTCGGTACCATTGTTGGCCTTTAATGGTTGCTTTTCGATCAATCGTTAC
Organism: Listeria ivanovii subsp. londoniensis; assembly: GCF_000763495.1. Lineage (GTDB taxonomy): Bacteria > Bacillota > Bacilli > Lactobacillales > Listeriaceae > Listeria > Listeria londoniensis. The sequence goes on from NZ_CP009576.1 coordinate 2,686,740, forward strand.
TCTCTTGCGTCCAAATTTTTGGAGCTTTCCACAACAAATGGCTGCATCTGCCACGGGCATACGGTAATAAGCTTGCTTTTTCTTTCTTGCGTTCACAAAACGCGTGCCTTTCTCTTTTTTCTCCATCCTTGGATTGTAGAAAACTGCCACATTTTTAGCCTCTACCCAGCCAATCGTTTTGTTGCTAACTCTCACTTGGTAGTATAAACCATTACCTGTTTGTGCTTCTCGTAAAATGCGTAAATCTTTACCAGTGAACCGTGATAAAGCGCCTACCACTTTATAGCCGCTAGTATTATAAGGATTGGACCACACCTTTTTCCCTTTCGCTAATTTTACTTTGGCATAGGCTGTCATTGGTTTGTTGTAAAGCACGGTGGTCACGTTAGTAGCTTTTACCCAACCAACACCTTGGAGTAGTAGCCACTTTTCTTTTCCAACGGTGACTTCGCGTTGGACGATCAGTCTTTTCCCTTTCCATTTCGTAAGGGGCCCCTTGTTAACCGCGGCTTCTGCGACAGGAAGTGTATAAGCATGTTGGCCTTCTTTTCCACGGACAATATAGCGAGCTCCTGTCGCTTTCTTCTCCATGCTGGTTTGATAGAAAATCCCCAGCGCTTTCGTTTCTACCCAGCCAATCGGTTTTCCACCTACACTAAATTGATAATAACTGCCACTACTTGTTTGTGCTTCTCGTAAGATGCGTAAGTTCTTGCCGGCATAGGCCGACACCATTCCTACTTGTTTAGCATCTTTTGTATTAGAAGGCTGCGTCCAAACCGTGCTTTTCATTCCAGGTTTCACACGCCCGTACGCTGTGATGGTTTTATTCGATTTCACTATGTCCAGTTTATTAAATGGTTGGGTTACTTGACCGCTAAATTTGAAAGTAGCGTTGCCTATTGTCACAGTTTGATTAAAGGTATAACATACTTCTTTCTTATACGTAGGTAAATTCCAAGTGAGTTTAGGTGGATTATAGGTTACTTTGTCACTGCTAGAATTGGGCGCAACCCATGTTCCTGTCATACCTTTGACTATATTAGGAATAGTTACATTCCCTTGAAAGTTGATAGGCTGATTTATAAATGTTTGGTTAGATAAATCTAATTCCTGAAGGTTTTTCAGCCCTTTTAGTGGGCTTATATCGACAATGCAGTTATGGGATAATATTAAGTCTTCTAGTTGCGTTAATCCCTGTAAAGCTTGAACATCTTGTATGCAGTTACCTTCTGCATATAGATGTCTTAGATTTGTTAAGTTAGCCAATGCGCTTATATCACGCACTTTGTTGTTATCAAATATCACTCCAATTAAATTAGGTAATTCCGCTAAAGTATCAATATTTGTCACCTGATTGTCAGTAAAAGATAAATAAGCTATAGGTAAATTTGCTAATTTACTTATATCATTCACTTTATTTTTATCAAAGACTACACCATGTAAATTAGACAAATTCTCCAATACGCTGATATCCGTTATTTGATTTTGACTAATTTTTAAACTAGTTAACTTAGTTAATTTGGCCAACGGTTTTAGATCTTTTACTTTATTTCCTTCCAATATTAATTCAGTTAAATTAGTTAAATTTATTAGTGCACGAATATCACTTATTTGATTATTATCCACATATAAATTTTTAAGCTTAATTAAATTGGATAATCCGTTTATATTAGTTATTTGGTTGTTATCCAAGTATAAGACTTTTAATTTCACCAATTTCGCTAAGGCTTGTGTATCTTTAATTTGGTTATCGCTTAAAACCAGTCTATTTAAGTTGGATAAACTAGCTATCGCACTAATATCAGTTAATTGATTATCCTCCAAATATAGTGTTTCTAGTTTAGTTAAACCCGCTATTTCACTTATATCTTTTATTTGGTTAGTAACTAAAGATAATGATTTCAAATTTAGTAAGTACTGACATCCTTCAATAGATTTTATAGCCTTTTTATCGGCATCTATACTATCTACTTGATTTAACTCTTGTTGAGAAGCTACATCTGTTATGCTCGATTTCCCTAATGCCCACTTCATAACTTCCGCTAAATTCTTATCTGGGAATATTTGATTAATAGGAGTAGGATGTGAAATACTCGCCGCTTGCACCTTTGCTCCCAAACTTGTGTCTACACACATAGCAATAATAGTTATTAAAAACACTTTGAAAACTTCTTTTAACCAATTATTTACTTTCAACTATTTTACACTCCCTTTACTAAAAATAGAAAAAGCCAATTTCATGCTTTTTTACATTCTCTAAATTTTTATTTTAGCCAAAAAAAAGAGTTGATTATATAACAAAAGATAATATTTTGCAAAAACCTTATTTTTCTATCCTCTAAAACCATTATTATTGTATGGCATTATGTATATTCTCCTAAAATATATTTTTAGCTAATAAACTCTACTTTATAGTAGAGACAGTCATTTAGAATCTCATTCCCGCTCATAAAAGAAAAAGCTCTCGCCGTTAAACGAGAGCGAAAAGTATACATCTATTCTAGATTAACAAGATTTTCAGTAAAATAAGTACTATATTATTATAATTGATTAAGTGCTTTTATTTTGAATCTAAATTTATATTAAACTTGCTCAGTTTATTTTGCGAGACAATTATAGCATGGTCCTTGGCAAGTTTCCAATCCCTTCAAGTGTAATGGTTGTACTACTGTAACATCAAACTGACCCTCTGCTTCCCCGATTTCTACAAGTCGCACATATTTATAACTTACTTCTTTTGTATAGGTAGATAATTTCCATTTAATTTTGCCACTTATATTTGTATACTCACCATTATCGCTTATATCTGTTGGAAGCACCAATACATTGTCTGGACCTTTGACAATATTCGGAATAGCCAATTTTGCTTTATATGCTACTGGTTCATTTACACATTTTTGACAAGCAGCATTCAATGAATTTAGTTTCTTTAACTTTCCTATTGCACTTAAATCACTTACTTTATTAGATTCCAAATCCAACACTCTTAATTTTGTTAATTCAGCCAATGGATCAATATTGCTTAGCTTATTTTTACTAATAGACAATATCTCCAATTGTGTTAATTTAGCAAGTGGACTTACATCTGTAATTTCATTTCCGTCTACTAATAAGCGAACTAATTTGGTACTTGAAATGCCTTCTAAATTTTTTAATTTATTTTCATCTAAGCAAAGTATGACTAAATTTTTTAAATCTTTAAGAGGACTAAGATCACTTATCTGATTACGAGATAAATATAACTGTTCTAAACAATTTAAATATTGTATTCCTTCAAGAGACTCTATACTAAGATCATTACCATATAAATATTTTCCTATCTCATTTAATTCCTTTTGCGTCACCAAGTCCGTTACATGCTTCTTTTTTAAAGCTGTTTTCACTGCTTTTGCGAGACCTCCATCTGGAAAAACAGCATTAATAGGCATTGGATGCGAAATACTTGCTGCCTGTGCCTTTGTTTCTAAATTTGTGTTAATGCAGGAAACAATGACCATTATTAACATAGCTGCTAATAGATTTTTTACTTTTTTACTTCTTCTCACTATGTACACTCCTCTATAATAAATTAGAACACTTCAAAAATATTCAGATGGTGTTAGTAGCTTGTAAACTATATCAATTAACCAGTATCTGCCCTTCTTGAAGACATCCCCAGTACATATTCTAGATAAAAAAAGAAATTTATTATATAACAAAAGTTAATTTTTCATGATAAAGAAATTTTTTCGAAAATAGGAGGCTGCTACTTTTTAAATGCTACTGAAAAGCTTTAAATGGAAGTAGTAGAAAATTATCGAGAAAAGCATGAACTAATGCATAATCCCCGAGAATACATTATAAATTCCGGTTTCATTATCCAAATTTTTCACGAGGATAAATTATTTTATTCTTTAAAAATAAATGAAATTTTAATTTTTTTACACTCTATTAGAACTTCAAGTAATCAAAAATCGCTATAAACATCGTATTATCAATGTTTATAGCGATTTATTTATGCCCTCGGAGGGAATCGAACCCCCATTTTAAGAACCGGAATCTTACGTGCTATCCGTTGCACCACGAGGGCTTTATCTAACTTGGAAATGGTTACCGTACGAATAATAATTATAGCGAAAAACACTTGGTTTTACAAGTTTTATTTTGAAAGCAAAAAGCCAGCACTTCGACACTTTGAGGTCCATACTCTGCCGCCCCAACTCCTTTGTTAATTCCCTAGTTTGCTAAATAAACTCGACTCGTCGTTTTTGATATAGTCCCTTATCAGTTTTTATTAATTTTTATTATATTTATTTACTTTAAACTTTATTATTTGACCTAATTTGACCATTCGTGTATGATATAAACAAAGCTAATTCAAAATCTACATTTAACAGGAGGAATCTTGATATGAACTTAATTCCAACAGTAATTGAACAAACTAGCCGTGGTGAACGCGCGTATGACATTTATTCTCGTTTGTTAAAAGACAGAATTATTATGTTGGGATCTGCAATTGACGATAATGTTGCCAACTCTATCGTTTCTCAACTATTATTCTTAGATGCACAAGATCCTGAAAAAGATATTTTCTTATATATCAATTCTCCAGGGGGAAGTATTTCAGCCGGGATGGCGATTTATGATACAATGAATTTCGTTAAAGCTGACGTCCAAACAATCGGTATGGGAATGGCTGCTTCTATGGGTTCATTCTTACTTACAGCAGGTGCAAATGGTAAACGTTTTGCCTTGCCAAATGCTGAAATTATGATTCACCAACCACTTGGCGGTGCACAAGGCCAAGCGACTGAAATCGAAATTGCTGCTCGTCATATTTTAAAAATTAAAGAACGTATGAATACCATTATGGCTGAAAAAACTGGCCAACCATATGAAGTAATTGCTCGTGATACAGATCGTGATAACTTCATGACTGCACAAGAAGCAAAAGATTACGGCTTAATTGATGATATTATCGTTAACAAAGCTGGTTTAAAAGGTTGATACGAAAAAAGGATGCTGCATTAACTTGCAACATCCTTTTTTATGCACTTATTTCAAACGAATAGCTGAGTGTTTTCTTCCATAGAATATATATACAATAATTCCTAACACAAACCAAATCCCAAAAGCAATCCAAGTTGTTTTTGATAAATTAAGCATTAAGTACACACAAAGTAAAAATGAAAGCGCTGGTACTACAGGGTACAAAGGTGTCCTAAAGCCTTTTTTGTTTAGTTCTGGGTTCCGACGTAAGAAGAAAATTCCGATAGAAACCATTGCAAAAGCAAACAATGTACCAATATTAATTAATTGTGCTAAATCAGCCATTGGTACTACAGAAGCAATTAACCCCATCACTGTAGCAAAAATCATTGTGTTTCGAACTGGTGTATCATTTTTACTGATTTTTGAGAAGGATTTTGGAAGTAACCCATCACGTCCCATTGCAAACAACAAACGAGTTCCGCCGTATGACATTACAAGTACAACAGTAGTCATTCCAACAATCGCCCCCACCGATAAAAGTCCAGCAATCCAGTTTTGATTAATAGCTTGAAGAGCAAAAGCCACTGGTGCACTCACACCAACTAAGTCAGTATAAGGGACAACGCCTGTTAAAACTGCTGAAAGTAAAATATATAGTAGTGTACAAACAGCGAGTGATGAAATAATTCCAATTGGCATATTTTTCTGCGGATTTTTCACTTCTTCGGCGGCACTTGAAACAGCATCAAAACCAATATAAGCAAAAAACACTGTCGAAGCTCCAGTAATAACACCTTGTACTCCAAATGGCAAGAACGGTGTCCAATTGTCTGGTTTAACATAAAACGCACCAACGATAATAAATAATACGACTACAGCAATTTTTACTAAAACCATAATATTATTCACTCGCGTCGATTCACGAATGCCAAAACTAAGTAAAATCCCAATAATCATAATAACTAGAAATGCGAGTAAATCAAAGTAAGTTCCTGCTTTTGGATCGTAAGCTGATGAAACCACTGTCGGGATGTGCAAATTAAATCCAGCTAGTAAACTTTTCATGTATGATGACCAACCACTTGCAATCGCGGCAACCGCTAGCCCATATTCCAAAATAAGTGACCAACCAAGTATCCAGGCAATTCCTTCACCAAAAACATGGTAACTATATGTATACGCGCTTCCTGCAACTGGCAATTTAGAAGCAAATTCCGAATAACAAAGCGCCGCCAAACAGCAAGCAATTCCTGCGATAATAAATGAGATAATAATTCCTGGTCCTGCAATAACAGAAGCAACCTCTCCCGGGAGAATAAAGATACCTCCACCAACCACTGCTCCAACACCTAGCATGGTTAAATCAAATGCACCTAATGTTTTGTTCAAATGATGTTTGTCTTTTTCGGGATTATGAAAATTCTTTTTTCTGAAAAAAGAATTAACTTTCGTCATAAAAATTCCTCCTTTTTTAAATTCCAATTTTCAGTTAATTTATCTATATGTATTTTAAAGCTAACATGAAAACCATTATTTATACTACCATAAACAAACTGAAAAATATACCATATTTGTATGAATTTGCACAAAAAGCATGCAATACGTTATTTAAATTTTTAAAAATGTAGTAATAAAGTTCATATTTGATGTAAAAAAATTTTCTAAATCCTTTCCATGTTACGCTTTAGCCAACCAAATGAAAGGGATGAATGCTATGAAAAAAATATTAACTAGTTTAAGTTTCGCTTTATTACTGATTACTTTATTATTCAATGTTTCAGGAGGAGATATAAAAGCAAAGGCAACTTCTGACTTATATCCACTACCCGCACCAATTATTGACGTCTTTCCAGATGATGGGCTTGCAAAAGATATGGCCAAAAATCTCAATAAAGATTCTGTTAATGATATTATTGATCAAGCTGATTTAGACGCATTAACGGGATTGGGATTTGAAACAGAAACAATCACAAATGACTCCATGAAGCTATTGGAACGAGCAATGTTTAGTAACGTTACCTCCGTTAGTATAATGGAATTTGGTGAAGGTTTAACCGAGTTTCCGGACATTATGACCATTCCGAAATTAGCAAGCTTATACTACCAAGTACCACCATCTGGAGTTTCCAGAAGTTTATCACTCCCAGATTATCAAAACTATCCAGAAATGTATGCGATTACCATGAATGGCAGCACGTTAATTGGGCCAATTCCTGATTTTACTGGGATGCCTAAGCTGAAGAATTTAAGTATGTCTCGGATGTCCATTTCAAGTGATGATATTCCTGATTTTCAAAATATACCAGAACTAGAAACCTTGGATTTAAGCTATAATGAACTAACAGATAAAATCATTAATTTTACTAACCTACCATCATTAACTCGCTTAGGATTAAATTTAGATTATAATCACCTAAACGAACTTCCAAGTAATGTAATTGATTCTATTTTTGTTCATAATCAGAATGGTACAGTCCCTGACCAAACTATCAATCAAGGTGAAGCTTGTACTATTGAATTACCAATTTACTTCCAAATGAAATCTATTGGTATGTTAGTAAATCCAAATGTCTCTGGGGCATATGTAACTGATAATGTATATTCTGTCCCTGTAACATTAGACGAAGCAACAAATTCAATGACACTTGATACCTCAACGCTTAACCCAGGAGTCTATAAATTTAATGTTCAATTTAATATGGCTTATCCAGTTACTGAACAAGGTTGTATTTATGACTGGGTTCTTACAATTAATTAAGAAATAAAGACCTGAATTCCCAATTGTAGTGACCCCAAAAAGTTAGACTTTTTGGGGTCACTACAATTTCACTTTGGGATTTCAGGTCTTTTAATTTATTTCCATGCACGAGAGTATTGCTTCGGTGCCTCGATTGTTTCACCTAATGCTTGTGCCGCATCTTTCGCAAAGTATGGGTTTCTTAGTAATTCACGACCAACAATAATTAAATCTGCCCGTTCATTACATAAAATTTCTTCTGCTTGTTCCCCGCGTGTAATTAACCCAAGTGCTCCAGTGGCAATTCCTGCTCCACGACGAATTTCATCGGCAAATGGTACTTGATAACCTGGGAAAACTGGAGGTGCTACATTAACGAGTCCACCAGTACTGACATCAATTAGCTCTACTCCATCTGCTTTCATCCATTTAGCAAAAGGAATATAATCCTCTAATTGCAAACCACCATGAGCATAGTCTGTTGCTGAAACTCGCACAATAATTGGTCCGTCCCACACTTCTTTAACTGCTTTAATAATGTCACTTAAAATTTTATAGCGATTACCAGCTGGACCGCCGTAATTATCTTCACGTCGATTAGTAATCGGTGATAAGAATTGATGAATTAAATAGCCATGAGCTGCATGAATTTCAATGACATCAAAACCAGCTTCTTTCGCTCTGTATGCCGCGCGTTTAAAATCTGCAACTACTTCTTTAATTGCTTCTTTTGTTAGCTCAGTTGGTTTTGTTGATTTTTCATCATAGGCAATAGCTGATGGCGCTACGATTTCACCTGGCAAAACGGCTTTTCTACCAGCGTGTGCCAGCTGAATTCCTGCTTTTGCGCCGTGATAATGTAATCCATCTACTATTCGTTTTAAAGCTGGTACTTGTTCATCATTCCATAAGCCTAAATCGAGCTCAGAAATGCGACCTACTTCTTGAACAGCCGTAGCTTCTAAAATGACAAGCCCTGTCCCACCAGCAGCTCTAGAAACATAGTGAGCAAAATGAAAATCTGTTGCGATTCCGTCTTTATTTTCTACTGAATACATACACATTGGTGACATAACTACTCTATTTTTTAACGTTACATCTTTTAATTTATATTCTGAAAAAAGTTTTGACATTCTAATTCGCATCCTTTTCTTTTATTTAGCTATTACTAACTTTTAGACCAACTTGCGAAGGAGATTCTCCACTTCTAAGTCGTTCGGCAATTTGATCAAGTTTTCGGAGGCGATGGTTAATGCCTGATTTACTCACTTGTCCAGTTGTTAGCATTTCACCTAATTCTTTCAATGTTACATCTTCATTTGCAATTCGCAGTGCCGCAATTTCACGTAATCGCTCGGGTAATGCTTCTAAACCAACTGTCGCTTGAATATATTTAATATTATCAATTTGTCGTACAGCAGCATTAATGGTTTTATTCAAATTAGCCGTTTCACAGTTTACTAGTCGATTCACCGAGTTACGCATATCTCGCATAATCCGAACATCTTCAAAATGGAGTAGGGCACTCGTCGCTCCAATAATACTTAAAAATTCGGTAATTTTTTCTGCTTCTTTCAAATAAGTAATAAAACCATTTTTCCGTTCAAGCGTTCGGGCATTAAGATCGAATTGATTCATTAAAGCACATATTGCTTCATTGTGTTCTTCATATACAGAGAAAATTTCTAAATGATAGGAAGATGTTTCTGGATTATTAACTGAGCCACTCGCTAAAAAGGCACCACGCAAGTAAGCTCGTTTGGCACTCCTTTTCTTAACAAATCCCCTATCTATTGACTTCGTAAACGTCATCGGTGGTTCAAGAATCCGTAAATCTTCCAAAATCCCTCGTGTTCCAGACTTTAAGCGCACAATATAGACATTATTTTTTTTGAGTTTCATTTTGCGACGAACAAGAAGTTCAATTGGCACTTCATATAAATCTTTCAGTAATTGATACATCCGCCTTGCAATAGCTGCATTTTCGGTTTGGACATCCATTATCACTAATTGATTTGAAAACGAGATTGCGCCATTCATTCGAATAAAAGCTGCGAGTTCCACTTTTGCATCGCTATCACTGACGTCCATATGGGTTAATTCTTTCTTTGTTTCCGATGCAAATGACATGGCTGACTCACTCCTTTTCTAATTTTTTATCTGGCAACATTGCTAAAAGTGCGTCTGCTACCTTATCAGCAGCATGGCGTACAAGTCCATCTTCTGTAGAAAGAAAATCTTGATAAATTGCTTCCACTCCAAGCTTTTCCATTTCTTTCGCGTTGTGTTCCACCTGAGCAACGTCTTCCGGGAACAACAATTCTTTTGGTACAGTAGTTGTGTTAATTAATGTTTTATCAATAAAGGATTTACCAACGTGTTCATGGATTACTTTAATATGGTCTGCGTCTGAAAAAAAGTCGGTTTCTCCAATTTGCGTTAAAATATTCGTGATGTATACTTTTGGCGCGTTACTTGCAATAATTTCATCCGTTAAATCCGCCAGCAATAAATTAGGTAAGATACTAGTATATAAGCTTCCTGGGCCAATAACAATCAAATCAGCTTCTTTAACTGCCGCTACAGCCGTTGGATAGGGTTTCACATTTTCCGGTTCAATAAATACACGATTAATATGCTTTCCTTGCAAAGGAATAAGTGATTCTCCATGAACAATCGAGCCATCTTCCATTTCAGCACTCAAAATTAACGGCTGATCTGTCGCCGGAATAACTTTGCCACGAATTTTAAGAACCGTTGCAAGCACATTAATTGCATCCACATAACTATCATTCAATTGTGATAAAGCAGTTAAAATCAGATTTCCAATAACATGCCCTGATAAATCCCCATCTACCGTAAAACGATACTGAAACAAATCTACCACACGCGGATCAACATTAGATAAAGCAAGCATAACATTACGGATATCCCCAGGTGGAAGCACATCCATTTGCTCGCGGATTTTACCTGAACTGCCACCATCATCGGCGACTGTTACAATAGCGGTCAGATGAATATCTTTTTGCTTCAATCCTTTTAAAACTACGGGAAGACCTGTGCCGCCACCTATTACGACTACTTTTGGTTTCAATTCACTTCTCATATTAACGACCCTTTCTACGTTTCATGTCTCGATGTGAGATCGTTGTTTCATATTTTGGCTGAATGGCTTTCCCGACGAACTCAGTTAAAGCAACTGAACGATGCTGCCCTCCTGTACATCCGATCGCGATAACAAGCTGTGTTTTTCCTTCTCGTTTATAAAAGGGAAGCGTAAACATCAGTAAATCTATTAGTTTGTCTAAGAAGGTCTGCGTTTCTGGCCATTTCATTACATAATCATAAACATCTTCATCTAATCCGGTGAGTGGACGCATTTTGTCAATGTAGTGTGGGTTTGGTAAGAACCGAACATCAAACACTAAATCAGCATCAATTGGGATTCCATATTTAAAACCGAAAGACATCAGCTGTACATTGAAAACGTCTTTATCTTCTGTTTGGAATTCATTATTAATTCGTTCACGCAATTCACGAGGTGCCATATTGGACGTATTAATCACTAACTGAGAACGCCCCTTTAAATCACTAAGCAGTTCACGCTCAGCACTAATACCGTCAAGCACCGAACCATTTGGCTCAAGTGGATGATGACGACGCGTTTCTTTGTAGCGTGAAACAAGTACTTTATCATCTGCCTCTAAAAAGAGGATTTTGGTAGTAATAAAGTTGGTATTATCTAATTCATCAAGCGCTGGTTCAATCGAATCAAAGAACTCTCGTCCACGAAGATCCATTACTAGCGCGATTTTATCCATTTTATCGGTTTCTTTCATTAGCTCCCAGAATTTCGGGAGTAAGCTTGGTGGCAAATTATCTACACAAAAATAACCGAGATCTTCTAACGACTGCATTGCAACTGTTTTACCAGCACCAGACATCCCAGTAATAATCACTAATTTTAATTGATTAGAAGCCATATATGCCTCATCCTTTCGTACAAATTATATCTATCTTCCATTTTAGCATACTTCTTTGTAGAAAATCCCGGAAAAGTCTCCAAAGAGCGTTTCCGGGATCTTTCTTTTTTAAGCCTCAATATAGGTGAGCAAATCGGTTTTTATTTTTTCTAATTTAGTTATACTTTCTTCTTTGTTTGCACCGCGAATACTAAAGTAAAACTTGATTTTCGGCTCTGTGCCAGATGGACGTAAACAGAACCATGAACCATCTTCAAAATAGCATTTAACCACATCGGCAGTTGGTAACTTAATTACTTCTGTTTCACCGGAAGCAATCCAAGTTGTCTCACTTCTCAAATAATCTTCCACACGCTCAATCTTAAATCCCCCCATACTTGTTGGAAGTTGTTCTCTAAAACCACTTGTAATATCTTTAATACGCTCGGAACCATCTTTCCCACTTAAAGTTAAGGATACAAGATCGTCTTTGTAGTAACCAAACTCGGAATAAATTTGTTCTAACTCATCGAGTAAAGTCCGACCCTCTGTTTTACATACAAGCGCTACCTCTGTAATTGCTAACACGGCTTGGATAGCATCTTTATCTCGAGTGAACGATTTCACCATATAACCATTACTTTCTTCATAACCAAATTCAAAAGTATGTTTGCCCGTTTCTTCAAATTGTTTGATTTGCTCTGCAATAAATTTAAAACCAGTTAAAACTTCAATCATTTGGACACCAAAGTGTTTGGCGATTTCAGTTCCAAGATTACTTGTTACGATAGATTTTAAGACCGCAGCATTTTCCGGTAGTTCATTTTGAGTCTTCTTTTGTTTCAATAAATAATGTAAAATAATCGCGCCAATTTGATTCCCAGAAAGAATTTCGTAGTCTCCTGCTTGATTACGCACAGCTACGCCTAGTCGGTCAGCATCAGGGTCCGTCCCGACTAAAATATCCCCACCGTACTTTTTACCATATTTAGTCGCAAGTAAGAATGCCTCGCGATTTTCAGGATTTGGTGATTTCACAGTACTAAAATCCGGATCATTTACAAATTGTTCGTCTACTTTAATAATGTTTGTAAATCCCACACTTTCAAGCGCAGGAACTCCCAAAATCCCGCCAGTACCATGAAGTGGTGTAAAAACAATTTTTAAATTTTTTCCATCTTCTCGAACTAGCTCCTTATTCACAATAACTTCTTTTAATCGTTCCAAATAAGGATGATCGACTTTTTCACTAATCACTTCTAGCAAACCATCATTAAGTAGTTCTTCTTGATCTGCTACTTTGACAGAAAAAATGTCTTCTACAGCCTCTATATATTCTGTTACTGCACTTGCACCATTTGGAGGCATTTGCCCCCCATCTTCTCCGTATATCTTATAACCATTATACTCTGGCGGATTATGACTAGCTGTAATAACAATACCTCCGAAAGCATTTAAATAACGCACTGCGAATGAAAGTTCCGGAGTTGGGCGAAGTGCCTCGAAAACATAACTTTTAACGCCATGTTTCCCTAAAACAGCTGCTGATTCAAATGCAAATTCGCGTGACATATGACGTGGATCATAAGCAATGACAATACCTCGTTTTTTCGCTTCTTTTCCATTTTCAGCTACAAATTGAGCTAATCCGAAAGACGCTTTCCGGATAGTATAAATATTCATGCGATTCGTTCCCGCACCAAGTACCCCGCGCATTCCCGCTGTACCAAATTCCATATTCCGGTAAAAACTATCTTCTAATGCTTTCTCGTCGGAAACTATTTCAGCTAATTGAGCCTTTAAAGACGCATCTAACGTTTCATTTGTAGTCCATTTTTGATATTCCTTTTGCCAGTTCATTAGTCACACTCCTCCAAATATTTCTTGCTCTGATTTTAACAGGTTCTATATATTTCGTCTATCCACTGTAAAACGGAAAGTAGTTCTAGACTTGAACTGCTCTCCTGGTCTTAGAACAATATCACCAAATCCCTGTTGATTAATCGCATCAACTAAGCCTTGTGTTTCCATCGTTATTCCAGCGTATTTTGGCACGAGCATTCCATCAATCTTAAATTTACTTGCCAAACTATTTGCAGTATAGACTACAACCGCATCTGAGGTTGTCTCCATTTCTAAACATCTACCTGATTTAGGATCAAACAAAACCGCATCAGGCTTTTTATTTTCATGTTTCAAAATAAAAGCATGGTCAAGCCCTGTTCCTACTACTCTTATTTGCTCGTCAGCACTACTAGTAATTTCAGCAATTTCATTTCCCGCCTGTAGATTGAAAATGGAATCATTCACCGCCCAAATTTCCCCAGTTGGGAGCGTTTCAGCATCTACTGGCAAAAAATGCTCACTGTTAATTTTTAGTTGATGCTTTAAAACCGTGGAACCATTTTCTCCAGTAAGGTTAAAGTAAATATGATGGCTTGGGTTATAAAGAGTTGGCTTTTCAGTCTCTGCTTCATAATCAATTAGCCATTCGTTTTTGTTGTTTAGCGTGTAACTCATTTTTGTATCTATTTTTCCAGGATAGCCATTTTCTCCATCTTTCCACTGATACCGAAATGTCATGACAATTTGATCTGGTTGTTCCTCTACACCTACATCCCACATTCTTTTACTAAAATTTGTTTTCCCGCCATGAAGCGAATTATTGCCATCGTTTTGTGATAACTGAAACTCTTCGCCATCCAATTGAAATCGCCCTTTTGTAATTCGTCCAGCAACAGGACCAACCACGGCGCCAAAATAAGGTGAATAAGCTAAATAGTCATCCAAGTTTGAAAAGCCAAGACTAACATTTGCAAACTCACCGAATTTATCAGCAGTTTCAATTGAAGTAACTATTGCTCCATAATTCAAAATGCTCATTTTCATTCCTCGGTCATTTATTAAAGTCCACTGCCAAACAGTCTTGCCTTCTAACTCGCCAAAATATCGTTTTTGTACTTCGATGAAAATCACATTCCTTCTTGAGTTCTATTAAAAACCATTTGGGTGCGACACATGCCACTTCCAAGCAGTTGCGATAATGTCTTCCACATCCGTATAAACAGGTGCCCAACCAAGCATATTTCTAGCCTTAGCACTTGAAGCAATTAAGGTTCCCGGATCTCCTGCTCGTCTTGGAACTACTTCAGCAGGAATCTCTTTTCCAGTCACAATTCGAGCAGCTTCAAGCATTTCTTTCACTGAAAAGCCATTACTGCTACCTAAGTTAAAAATATTACTTTCTCCGCCATTTTTCAAATATTCCAGTGCTCGAATATGTGCATCAATCAAATCTTCTACATGGACATAATCACGGATACACGTACCATCTGGAGTATGATAATCATCTCCATAAATAGCTAATTTTTCTCTTTGACCTAGCGCTACTTGCAAAATAATTGGTACGAGATGCGATTCCGGTTGATGGTCTTCGCCAATAGAACCATCTGATTTTGCACCTGCAACATTGAAATAACGTAAGGCCACATATCTCATTCCATACGCTTTATCGCACCACTTCATCATTTTTTCCATCATTAGTTTAGTTTCTCCATAAGTACTTTGTGGATTGGTTGGCATATCCTCTGTAATCGGCACTTGCTCAGGCTCCCCGTAAGTTGCCGCACTGGAAGAAAAAACAATGTTCTTCACATTAAACGCTTCCATTACTTCTAGCAAAATTTGCGTACCATAAACATTATTATTTAAATAGGAAAGTGGCTCTTCCATTGATTCACCAACAAGTGAACTAGCGGCAAAATGAACAACTGCTTCCACTTCCTCACATTCAAAAACGGAATTCAAAAATTCTTTATCACGGATATCACCTTTATAAAATGTTGCTTTCTGGTGAACTGCTTCTATATGGCCAGTTTTCAAATTATCAATAACTGCCACCTGATATCCTTGATTAACTAGCTTATTTACTGCATGGGAACCAATGTATCCGGCTCCTCCCAAAACGACAATACTCATTATGTATCTCTCCATTCCTACTCTTTTTATCTATTTTACACTACTCTGGTCTATGTAGTCACGCAAAAATGGACCTAAGATAATTTGTCTTAGGTCCATTTTATAACTATCCTTTATTTTGCTGCTTCTTTTTCTAGTTCTTCTTTTAATTCTTCCACATATTTTTGTGCATTTTGTCCAGCAAGTCCGCCGTCACCTGTAGCAGTAACAATTTGGCGTAAACTTTTAGCACGGACATCCCCTGCAGCAAAAATACCAGGACGGTTTGTGCGCATTTCTTCATCCGTTACGATATAGCCTTCATCATCCGTAATACCTAAATTCAAGAACGCTTTCGTAAGTGGTACAAGTCCAACATAGATAAAAACACCATCTACCGGCATGATTGATTCAGAACCATCAACTGTAGAAACCAGTTTGGCTCCAGTTACTTTTTTGCCATCACCAATAATTTCTTCTACCGTACTATTCCATATGAAATCCACTTTTTCATCTTTAAATGCACGATCTTGTAAAATTTGTTGCGCACGTAATTTATCACGACGGTGAATAATAGTTACTTTATTAGCATAGCGAGTCAAGTAAGTACCTTCTTCAACAGCAGAGTCTCCACCACCAACAACTATCAACTCACGTTCTTTAAAGAATGCCCCGTCACAAACAGCACAGTAAGATACACCACGTCCACTAAGCTCATCCTCACCGTCTGCACCAAGTTTGCGATGTTCTGCTCCAGTAGCAATAATAATCGCCCGAGCCTTGTATGTTTTCGAACCAGCAGTTACTGTTTTAAATTCTTTCCCATCAATTACTTCTTTAATATCACCATAAGCATACTCAGCACCAAATTGTTTTGCGCCACTAAGCATTTTATCAGACAAATCTGGTCCTAAAATACTGTCAAATCCAGGATAGTTTTCTACCTCAGCTGTATTTACCATTTGTCCGCCTGGTACACCACGTTCAATCATTAATGTATCTAAATCTGCACGGGAAGTATAAAGAGCCGCTGTCATTCCAGCTGGTCCTGCCCCAATAATAATCACATCATAAATTTTTTCTTCACTAGCCATCATTTTGCCCTCCTCATTTATGTTCTCACAATAGTTAGCCTAAATTAATCCTAATACGGAATAGCAAAAAGGTCTATTTATCTGCTCAGAATTTGCTGTATCTCATCTGCACATTTATGGAAGTCCACCTCATCCGCCAAAACAAACTCTAAATCTGGTAAAAATATTTTGGCAATAGCCGTAGCGACGATTTCTATCGTATAGCGTCCAAGAATTAATTCTTTTCGATTATCATTCAAAACAAGTGAAAATACCGCTTTATATAAAGGTAAGTTTTCCTCATTAAATGAAACACCATTTTCTCGAAGTAAATTCATTGCTTTTGTAATTAAAAAGCAATTTTGCTCCACATTGCCATCTGGGAAATAATCAAAATCCGTGAACATCAAATGCTCCATATAAGACCACTTACTCATATCAAGCAACGGGTGAAACAGCATCATTTCTGGTCGATTACTTGAAACAGTGAGTGCATAAACACCTAACAAATGCGTCAAATCATCTTCCGCTTGAAGCATTTCTAGGATAAGACGCGTGTCATTCGTTAAATCTAATTCTCGCTCCCATGGAAATCTAACATCCTCATATAAATCGCACTCTAAGAATGAATGCCAGAACATTTTTGCACCTTCCACATCTCCTATATAATAAGCCGCTTTGGCACGATAATAATAATATTTACTACGCTCAGTAACTTCCAAATCAGCTACTTGTTCAAGCAAATCGTCCGCCGCGTCATAAGCCCCCATCATCGCGTGAATCAATCCAAGTTTTTCTTTATGGTGTGAAAGAACTGGCAACACATCTCGCAATTCCACATATAGCGAATCAGCCATTTCCCTATTTCCCTTATAAAAATGATACACGAAGAAATCGCACAATCCTAACAGATTCCCGGGATTCCTTTGGAGTAAATCACTTAAAACTTTTACCCCTTCCGCTTCTTTCAACTGCTCAAAATAAAGAGAAGCAAGCTGATTATAAGCTGGCCAAAAGTTTGGTTTTTCATCAATTACTTTTCTTAAAATATCACAAGCTGAGGCACTGTCTTCTTCTGCCAAATAGCGATTAATTTCTTTTTTATAAGTATAAAATTCTTGTTCCAATTTAGAGAAGCCATTTTCTAACGTCTCACCAAAAGGAGTTTCTTCTAGTAAAACTTCAATTAAGTCACGAGCTTCTTCTGCATAATCCCCGTCTGTCTCCATTTCTAAGTAACGATTCGCATATTGGAGTGCGCGTCGATAGTCTTTCATATAAGCAAAGTTATTAGCAATAAAATAATAGCAGTAATCCATATTTCCATCCCGTTTTTCCAAGATGTCTCTAAGTAATTGATTAGATTTATGGAATTGTCCTATTTCCGTGTAACAAATCGCGAGTTGGCAAAGAATTACTGACTCTCCTGGCTCCAGTTCTGAAGCACGCACCAAATATCGAATCGCTTCTTTAATTCGTTGATCACGAAAAGCTTCCACACCACGTTCAAAATAAAATTGTCCATTCGGATAAAATGGATAGATTTTCGCTAGTATTTTTTTGTTTTTGTCCATTTTCCCACCTCCAACAATATCCTTATTCTAATGAGTATAACACACAATTTATGACTGCGGGCGACAAAAAAGCTGCTCGAATTAAGCAGCTACCTCAAAAAAATTACTTTTTGATATGAATTTATTATTTAGAAATACAAGTCTTGATTGATTTAAAATGAAAGCTGTTATATTCACAAAGAAGAGAATTTAACTAAGAATAGTTTTTCAAAAACGAACGAAGTATTCAATGGAATTAACCAGTCAATAGTAACGCAAGGATTTGAATCACAAGAACCACTAATGGTGTTTTCTAATCAAACAGACGGGGGCGGTTCTAAGTATAAGTTTGTTACAAAACAAACTGTTAGCTTAGCTGTTGCAAATACGATTTACAATGTAGCTTTTTTAGCTGCAGGTGGAGCATTAGGAAAAGCTGCTAAAACTGGAATCGCTGCTGCCGCTTCTAGCATTGTAGGTGGAGGAGCAAGCTTATTTAAAAAATATAACTATATGCGTCAGACAATTTATAAATACGCTACAAAGACACAAGATAAATATAAAATAATTGATGAATATTTATATTCTAAAAATGGCAAACCTGGAAAAATAACAACATCATATAGTATAGTAAAAAAATAATAATTAATCGACTTCAAAAAATGAACTTTTTGAAGTCGATCTTTATATCAAAGCATGAATTTTTAGCAATTTAAACCGGATAAAACACTTATTTTTTTTATAGAATTGCAATATAATAATATATAGTAAAAAAACAATTACAAATATTATAGCTAAAGATTTTATAGAAATAACTGATACATTATCATAGTTCAAAAAAGCCAGTGTAAAAGGTATCAAAATAGCTAGAATTACCATGAAGAAATAAGAAATTTTTCCTTTGTTGAGTAAATATCTTTCATCATTTCTTCTTTTTTCCTCATTAACCTCTTTTTCAAGTTTTTCTTTAGGTGTTAGAAGCGCGGTAATTAGATACGCTAGCACAGCTACTAATACACCAGTAATTAATGTTAAACCACTTCCTTCAAAAGGTTTTCTATCACTTATAATAGAAAATAATAAAATTGCAGATAACATTGAAACAAATACAATGAAAAATTTTTTAATAGAATATTTTCTCATATTTTTTCTCCCTCCAAACTAAAAATTTCTTCTACGGTTAAATTGAAATACCTAGCCACTTTCAAACTAAGTTCCATGCTGGGATTGTATTTATCTTTTTCAACAGCATGTATGGTTTGGCGAAAAACTTCTAGAACTTTAGCTCAATCATTTTGAGTAATGCCTTTTCCCTCTTAAGTTTATAACTTTGTTTATAACGACCACTATTATACCATCATCTAGTAAAGATAGCTTTACTTTATTATAAAACAAAGAAAAACAAAAGTAAAGTCTTCTTTACTTTTGTTTGGAATATTTAGTTTTTTTAAACGAAATATTTTGTTCTATTAATATTATTAAGTAAAAATTATCTTTATCTATAGCCACGAAGAACCAATATCTCCATGATAATCTACCTGCAAAATAAAAAAACTTAGCCACAATATAAAAATTCATATCATGGATAAGCTTAATTAGAAATATTAAAATATATTGAATCCTATTACAACACAAAGATTTTACTTCAAAATAGCTTTTTCTTTAATTTTTAAAGGATTACCATAAGCAAAACTTTCAGGCGGTATATCTTTTGAAACTATAGCTCCCGCAGCGATAGTAGCGCCATCGCCAATTGTCACACCGGGAAGAATAGTCACATTTGCACCAATCATGACATTGTTTCCAATCACCACTTCACCGATACTATATTCAGCAATCAAATATTCATGCGTTAAAATAGTCGTTTGATAACCAATAATTGAATTTTCTCCAATTGTAATCTTCTCAGGGAAAAATAAGTCTGGCATTACTTTATAAGCAATTGCTGTTTTCTTGCCAATTTTCATTCCTAAGCAAGCCTGATAAATTCGTCTTTTTCCGCCCATCCATGGAAAAAAACGACCAAATTCAATAACTATTGTATTTTTTACTGCTCGCCAAAAGGAAACCGTTTTATAGACTTGAAACAGCGTGTTGACTTTTTCGTCGGGGGCTTTTAGCTTCTCTAGCCGTCTCAAAATTTATTCCTCGTCCCTAACAATCGCAAGTAAGTCGCTCATTTTTGTTAGCATGAAATCCGGTTGAAACTGTGCTAAGTGTTCTGGTCCTTTGATTGCCCAAGCTACACCAGCAGTTAATGTTTCTGCATTTTTGCCAGCTTCAATATCATGATAATTATCACCAATCATAATCGCTTCTTCTTTGGATGCGTTTAGTAAAGAAAGAGCCATTTCAATTCCCTCAGGATCAGGTTTCGCATTCGACACTTGATCTAATCCAATCACTACTTGGAAAAACTTATCTAGCCCTGTCACTTTTAGGCCACGCATAATTGTATCGTACATTTTTGTGGAAACAATACCTAGCTTATAATCTTCTTCATACAAAGCTCGAATCGCTTCATAAACCCCATCATATTCCAAAATCAAATCATCATGATGCTTCAAATTATACTCGCGATAAAAAACACGCATTTCTTCTGCATGTGCTGGATTCATTTCCCGAAAAGTGTCCATAAGGGAGGGACCAATAAATGGCAAAATATCCTCTCTTGTAAAAACACGGTCAGGTAAAAATTCTTGAAACGTCGCTTGAAAAGTTTTAATAATCAACTCATTTGTGTTTATCAGCGTGCCATCTAAGTCAAACAACAATGTAGTAATTTTCCCAGTCATAATTTCTTCCTTTCTAGAACAAACTTAACTTTTATTTTTTCTTTGCTACTTTTCCGTACTTATCTTCCATATAATATGGTGGATTCATTTTTAGACGACGATATACAATTATTCCAATCGATAGAATAATCAACAACACAGACAAGACTTGCGAAACACGGAAATCGCCCCACATCAAGCTATCTGTCCTCATTCCTTCAATAAAGAATCTTCCAAACGAATACCAAATCACGTAGCTAAGGAAAAGCTCCCCTCGACGTATTTTCGTACGGCGAATCACTAGCAATATAATAAACCCAATCACGTTCCATAAACTTTCATATAAAAACGTTGGTTGGTAATAAGCTCCATCTATGTACATCTGGTTGATAATAAATTCTGGTAAATGTAAATTCTCCAGAAAAGTCCTAGTTGTTTCCGCTCCGTGAGCTTCTTGGTTCATAAAGTTTCCCCAACGCCCAATCGCTTGTGCAATAATTAAACTTGGGGCAACCACATCTGCTAACTGCCAAAACGAAATTTTCTTTATGCGTGAAAAAATAACTGCTGTCAGTACCGCACCAATTAAAGCTCCATATATGGCAATGCCTCCGTGCCAAATCTTCACAATTTCACTTAAGTTATTCTTATAAAAATCCCATTCAAAAATAACATAGTAAATCCGAGCACTAATAATCGAAATCGGTATCGCCCAAATAAGTAAATCAACAATGATTTCTTTATCCATTTTACGCTTATTTGCTTCACTAAGCGCCAGAAGTAGCGCAATCACCACGGCAGAAGCAATAATTACTCCATACCATTTAACAGAAATATTCCCAAGTTGAATCGCCACCGGATCAAGTGGCTGTACGCCATTATTCATAATTCCCCTACTTTCAAAAGACAACTCCGCAACCAAACAAGTCTATTTAAATGTCTGTTAGGCTGCGGAGATATTCTCTATATTTATTTAATCATTCATACTACTATTATGACCTATTAAATTATTAAGGTCTTGTGTAAATTGCTCCGCTGCATTATACCCCATGTTTTTCAATCGGAAATTCATCGCCGCTACCTCAATAATAACAGATAAATTTCGCCCTGGACGAACTGGGACAGTAATTTTTGGAATATCCATGTCAAAGATTTTTGTTTTCTCTTGATCTAATCCAACACGATCATAATGCTTATCTGGATCCCAATTTTCAAGGTGCACAACAATTGTTATTTTCTTACTTGAGCGAACTGCACCCGCTCCAAACAACGTCATTACATTAATAATTCCAAGGCCTCGAATCTCTAGCAGATGTTCAATAATCGCTGGTGAAGATCCAATTAATGTCATTTCATCTTCTTGACGGATTTCAACATTATCATCAGCTACCAGTCTATGGCCGCGTTTTACCAGTTCTAATGCTGTCTCACTCTTACCAACGCCACTGCTTCCTGTAATTAAAACTCCAAGTCCATATATATCCACTAACACACCGTGCATAGAGATTACCGGCGCTAGCCTACTTTCTAAGTAATTTGTAATATAAACGGATAAACGAGTCGTCTTAAGGCGCGAGCGAAGCACAGGAATACCAGCTTCTTTCGCTGCCTCCACTAATTCTTTTGGTACTTCTAAATTTCTTGAAATCACAAAAGCCGGAGTTCGCTTTGTACACATTTGTCGATATCTTTTAAGTCGTTCTTCTGGCTCCATACCCTCTGAAAAAGAAATTTCCGTCATCCCAAAAAGTTGTACTCGATCTTCCGGGTAATAAGAGAAAAATCCTGTGAGTTCCAGACCTGGCCTAGATAAATCACTTGTTAAAATTGGCCGTTCAAGTCCCTTTTCCGAACAAATTAACTCTAAATTAAGTCGTTCTACTAAATCCTTTACTGTAACCGATTTTGTCATGCAAGTACCTCCAAATGAATTATAAAAGTCCGTCACTGTTTACCACAAAATAATATTTACAAAGCTCCTTCTCATTTTAGCACTTTCGAGAGAATCAAGCTAGTTCTTTCTTTCTAAATGGCTCTACATAGCGAAACCAGCTACACTTCAAAGTCGGTTTGACTTCGAAATGCAACTGGAATGTTTAATGCTCATTTTTACTCCATAAAACAGAATTGATAATCATATTCGCAAATGCCATAATCGCAGCGATAATAAGTGCTGTCCCAAAACTATCGAATTGGAAGGAATCTCCAATAAAGAAAGTTGTTAGTTCAAGCATCAGTGCATTAATAACAAATGTAAATAGCCCTAATGTGAAAATATTAATCGGTAAAGTCAAAAGCAGTAAGATAGGGCGAATTAGCATATTAAGAATCGCTAATATAAAACTGGCTAGTATCGCTGTTGTGAATCCGTCTACGTGAAAACTTGTAAAGAATCCTGATAATGCTACAAAAAGTACCGAGTTGATGATTACGCCAATAATCCAACGCATAATTTAGTTCACTCCCATTCAGATTCAGGGGTTGCTTTCGGAATTATGATTGCAGCGATAATGTAAAGAAGAATCCCTGAGCCAAAGAATAATGTTAGACCTACCCAGATTAAACGAACAATCGTTACTTCAATACCAAAATACTCTGCAAGTCCACCACAGACACCACTAATCATTTTTTGTGAAGAAGATTTATATAGCTTTTTCATTGTTTTCCCTTCCTTTCACTTTATTAAACACTTTTATTTTCGAGTTCAGAAACTTTGATTATT
Organism: Listeria ivanovii subsp. londoniensis; assembly: GCF_000763495.1. GTDB lineage: Bacteria > Bacillota > Bacilli > Lactobacillales > Listeriaceae > Listeria > Listeria londoniensis. The sequence continues at coordinate 2,710,492 of NZ_CP009576.1, forward strand.
CCATTTCCAACTTTAGCTTGGAGTGTTGCCATGCTTATTTCTTCTGCATTTTGAGTGAAGACAAAAGTCCTCTCTGCATCGTCCCAAATTTTTGCGTTTTTTAAATCAAAGTAAATTTTTTCTTTTTTCGTTCCGAGTGTTCCATCAACATTCCAAGTTGGCGGTATTTGAATACGAATATCACCATTTGGGGCTGATAGATCTGCTGCTGAGGAAGTTTCGTTTTCTAAAATATACTCGACATCCCCCTGAGCTGCTTTAACAATTGACGTATGGAAATTACCTTGAAGCGCTATATCTCCTTTAGCCGTTGACATATCCACATTTTCAACAGTACTACGTTTGAAGAAAATTTCTCCATCCGCAGATTCTGTGCTAAGAAATTTACCACTAGCTCCTGATGAACGAATGTCTCCGTGACGTGTTTTGATGATAGCATCTTCTGCCGCTGTATCATCGTATTTTAAGTTACCATTTAGTAATTGGATTTTCACTTGTTCATATAAACGTTTGGGAATGGTAACAACTAAGTCTGTTTTCAGCAATTCATTTTTTGATTCAAAAGTGAAGCTATCTGGGGAAATATCAAGCATTGTTTGGCTAAAGAAGTAATCCCATATTTTTTCTTCACTTAATTGACGAATAGAACGCGCTTTTTCATGTACCGCTAATACAGCACGAACTTTCATTTGATCTTTATCCCATGAACGGATAATGACATCCCCAGTAGCTACTCTGATTGTGAAAGAACGAAAAGTCACATTATCAAAATTAAATTCTCTTACTGGACGTGGCCGTTCTTCTTTTCTTCTTGGATGGTTATGAGGATGATTATTCTTATTTCTATTCACATGGTGATGTCTTTCTCTCATTGCTTCTCGCACTTCCTGTCTAGCCTCATTACGTCCAGTGTGGCGTCTTCTTTTTTCATCCACACGGCGACGGTGCCGTTCCATAACTTCTTCATTACTTGTATCAGCGGAAGGAATCACAAACAAGGCAATGATATAAGCGATAATTGCAATACCAGTTTTCATCGTAATAATGGTAATTACGATATATATAAGTCGTAATATTGTGGCATCGATACCTAAAAACTCAGCCAAACCACCAAACACACCACCGACTTTCCGGTCTACTCTTGATCTTCTTAGTTTTTTATCCATGCTAGTTCTTCCTTTCTTATTTCTATGTAAAATCTAGCGCGCTATTCTGGCGCTAGATTTCGAATTATTATTTTGCTTCACGGATTTTCACGGAACCAGTTGTGGCTTCTGCTTCGATTTTAAGGGAAGAATCAACTGCATCTGGTAACTTAGTAAATACGATAGATTTGCTTACCGACTCCGTTTTAGATTCTAGTACTTCTGCGTCTTTTAGATCTAACAGTAATTTACCTAGGTTTGTATGAAAACGTCCATCTACACCAATTGCGCTAGGTACAAGAACTTCAATATTCCCCGCGCCTGTTTTCGCTTTTAAAAAGGTTGCTTCATTACCAGTTAATTGATAATGCACATTCCCATTCTTTGTTTGTAAGTTAGTGGAGTAGTAGTTACCTTTTGCTGCGACATTACCATTGAAAGTTTTAAGCGCAACATCACGAATTTCGCCATTTTGGATACGGACATTCCCATTGATAGATTCGATTTCTGCAAGGGTAGCATTTAATGTTCCGATACTTATATTTCCGTTTGTTGTTTTAACAAATAAATCTCGACCTGATAATTCATCTAGGTGGAAGTTACCATTAAGCATTTTAACAGATACATAATCATACTCCCGACGAGGCAAGTAAACAGTTAAATTTGTAACAATTTGTTTAGAGGTAGACTCAAAACGCAATGTTTCTTCATCTACGCGTAAAGTAGTTTTATCAAAGAAGATTTTCAGTGCTTCATCTTCTGGATACTCTTTGAATAGCTTAATCATCGCATGAACTTTGATATCATCAGAGTCTGATGGCTTAAATTCTACATTTCCGTTCGCTATTTCAAATTCTAATATTGAAAGTGTTGTATCGTGGTAAACAAAGTCACGTTCGATTTTTGTAGATGTTAAAAATGGGAATGGCATATCTTTCACTTGTTTGAATGCACTATTTAAGAATGAACCGATTTTTTCACCAGCCTGGGATAGGTCATTAACCATATTACGCATGGATTCGTCACGATCTTTTGAAGTGTTTTCTTGGCGTTCTTCTTGTTGTGTTTCATCATTATCCACACGCGGTTCCGGGCGTCTTTGGCGTCTCTTTGGAGCTGTGTATGGATTGCCTTGATTATTCCAACCTTTACTATAATCGTATGTTGGTTCTTCTTCAGGCGCTTCTTCTACTTCTTCTGTTGGTGCTGTAGAACGACGAATATTTTCTTTGGCAACTGATTTACCTTCTTTTTTAGAAATGTTTTCAAGTAGTGTAAGTGCTTCTTCTGTGGAAATAATACCTTGTTTGACTAATTCTAGAATACGTTTGCGTTCGTTTTCCATTTTCATTTCCTCCTATACTTTCGGCTAAACTATTTTAGGCTTGCTTCATTTGCAAGTGACATATCTGTTTTATCTATGACTCTATTATGAAGGAAAAAATAATTTCTGTCATACAACCAGAGGATGATTATTTGTTTGGACTTTGGGTGGTTTGGTGAGTAACCATGTAATGGATTGTGATTAGACTTTAAAAAATCCCGCTTATTTATTAATAAGCGAGACTTAATTATTATTTTTCTTGGACAGAAGTGATTTTTGCTGCCGTTCTTTCTTTATCACGTTCTAAAATGGGTTTTAAGTATTTACCTGTGTATGATTTTTTGGAACGAGCAATTTTTTCAGGAGTTCCAGTTGCAATAATTTGGCCCCCACCATCGCCGCCTTCAGGTCCTAAGTCAATCAAATAATCAGCTTGTTTGATAACATCTAGATTATGCTCGATTACAAGGACTGTATCTCCATTTTCTTCTACAAGCCTTTGGAGCACTTTTAAAAGCCTGCCAATGTCATCCGCATGCAAACCAGTTGTTGGTTCGTCAAGAATATAGAATGATTTTCCGTTACTCCGTTTATGAAGTTCAGAGGCCAGCTTAACCCGTTGTGCTTCACCGCCCGATAGTGTGGTTGCGGGTTGACCAAGGCGAATATATCCAAGCCCCACATCTACAATTGTTTGCAGTTTCCGAGCAATCCTAGGTTGGTTTGTAAAATACTCCAGCCCTTCTTCTACTGTCATTTCTAAAACTTCTGCAATATTTTTCCCTTTGTAACGGATATCTAATGTTTCACCATTGTAGCGTTTCCCATGACAAACTTCGCAAGGTACGTATACATCAGGTAAAAAGTGCATTTCAATTTTGATGATTCCGTCACCCTTACAAGCTTCACAGCGACCGCCTTTTACGTTGAAGCTGAAACGACCTTTTTTATAGCCACGAACTTTCGCTTCATTGGTGCTTGCAAAAAGATCCCGAATATCATCAAATGCACCTGTATAAGTCGCCGGATTTGAGCGTGGGGTTCTGCCAATTGGAGATTGATCAATGTTAATGATTTTTTCCAAGTTTTCAATGCCTTTGATTTCTTTGTGTTCCCCAGGTTTAGCATGATTTCTATTTAGCTTTCTCGCTAGCGCTTTTCGAAGTACTTCATTTACAAGTGAGCTTTTACCAGAACCAGAAACACCTGTGACACATGAGAATGTTGCCAGCGGGATTTTAGCATTAACATTTTTTAAATTATTGGCTTTTGCACCGATTATTTCTAATTCAAGACCATTTCCTTTTCTACGAATTGCTGGAACTGGGATGAATTTTTTGCCAGATAGATAATCACCAGTAATGGAATCCTTATTTTTCGCGACTTCTTCTGGAGTTCCCGCAGCAACAATCCGACCGCCATGTTCGCCTGCGCCAGGTCCAATATCAATCAAATAGTCAGCCGCCATCATGGTGTCTTCATCGTGCTCAACCACAATAAGTGTATTACCAATGTCACGCATGCTTTGTAATGTACTAATTAAACGGTCATTATCACGCTGATGAAGTCCAATCGATGGTTCATCAAGAATATAAAGGACACCCGTTAATCTCGAACCAATTTGGGTTGCTAGTCTGATACGCTGTGCTTCCCCACCTGAAAGTGTTCCTGCAGCGCGACTCATCGTCAAGTAATCTAAGCCCACATTTTTTAAGAACCCTAGTCGAGCACGAACTTCTTTGAAAATTGGAGCAGCAATTTGTGTTTCTTTTTCAGAGAGCTCTAGACCATCAAAAAATGCTAGCGCTTCGTTAATCGAGAATTCACTGATTTGTCCAATATGATGATCATTTACTTTGACTGAAAGTGTCTCTTCTTTTAAGCGATAGCCTTTACAAGATGGGCAAGGTAAATCTGTCATATATTGTGCCATTTGGTCGCGCGTGAAGTCAGAGTTTGTTTCCCGGTAGCGACGTTCGATATTAGGAAGTATCCCTTCGAACGGAATCCAGGTTTCGCGTGTCATACCAAAATCATTTTTGTATTCGAAATAAAACTCTTTCTCTTTTGAGCCATTCAAAATAATATCTAAATCTTCTTTAGATAGTTTTTCAAGTGGCTTATCCATATCAATTCCAAACTCTTTACAAGCAGAAGCTAACATTTGTGGGTAGTACTGAGAGCTGATTGGACGCCAAGGGATAATTGCCCCTTCATTTAGTGATAAGCTTCTATCTGGAATAACAGTATCTACATCAACTTCTAGCTTGGTTCCTAATCCATCACAAGTTGGGCAAGCACCAAACGGGCTATTAAAAGAGAACATTCGTGGTTCTAATTCTCCAACTGAGAAACCACAATATGGACAAGCATAATGTTCACTAAATAGTAATTCCTTATCACCCATGATATCCACCACTGCATAACCATCTGCTAGGCGAAGAGCAGCTTCTATTGAATCATACAAACGAGTATTTATTCCTTCTTTAATGACAATACGGTCGATGATTATTTCGATAGAATGCTTTTTGTTTTTTTCGATTTCCATTTCGTCATTGATGTCATATATTTCTCCGTCAACCCGGATTCTTACATAACCTTCTTTTTTAATTTCTTCGATAGTTTTTTTGTGTGTGCCTTTTTTGCCAGAAACGATGGGCGCCATAATTTGGATACGTGTTTTTTCTGGATATTCCAGTACACGATCCACCATTTGTTCGATGGTTTGAGAAGTGATTTCGATGCCGTGGTTAGGACAAACTGGATGTCCAACTCGAGCATAAAGCAGTCGCAAGTAATCATGGATTTCTGTTACTGTTCCAACTGTAGAACGTGGATTACGACTAGTTGTTTTTTGGTCAATAGAAATAGCTGGACTAAGACCTTCAATTAAGTCCACATCTGGTTTATCCATCTGTCCTAAAAATTGGCGTGCATAAGCAGACAACGACTCTACATAGCGTCTTTGCCCCTCCGCATAAATGGTATCAAAAGCTAGCGAAGATTTACCTGATCCGGATAATCCAGTCATAACAACTAACTTATCTCTTGGGATTTCTAAATCGATGTTTTTTAAATTATGGGCTCGTGCACCTTGAATTACTATTTTGTCTTTATTCAATTTCGCTTCATCCTTCCGCTTTTATTTCCAGTAAAGCATCACGCAATTCGGCAGCACGTTCAAAATCAAGTGCTTTGGCCGCTTCTTTCATTTCATGTTCCATACCTTCAATGAAGACATCCCGTTCTTTCTTAGACATTTTACTTAAGTCGTGCTGTTTAATTGCTTCTCTTTCATCTGCGGCAGAAGTTGCTGCTATGATACCACGGATTTCTTTCTTAATGGTCATTGGTGTAATGCCATGCTTTTCGTTATACTCGATTTGAATTTTACGACGACGTTCTGTTTCACTAATAGAGTTGCGCATCGAATCGGTCATTTTGTCAGCATACATGATAACTCGACCATTTTCATTACGCGCAGCACGACCCATTGTTTGAATTAGCGAACGTTCCGAACGAAGGAAACCCTCCTTATCGGCATCCAAAATGGCAACAAGGGACACTTCTGGTAAATCGATTCCTTCACGCAATAGATTAATTCCGACAATAACATCGTAAACACCTAATCGTAAGTCGCGAATGATTTCGATTCGTTCTAACGTTTTTACTTCCGAATGTAGATATTGAACCTTTACCCCTGCTTCTTTTAGATAGTTAGTTAAATCCTCAGACATTTTTTTCGTTAAAGTAGTAATTAAGACTCGCTCATTTTTTTCTACTCTATCGTTAATTTCATCCATTAAATCATCAATTTGACCTTGAATCGGACGAATTTCAACAATTGGATCAAGTAGTCCAGTCGGGCGGATAATTTGCTCAATGACATCTGGATTTTTTTCGAGTTCATATGGGCCAGGTGTAGCCGATATAAACATGATTTGATTAATATGTTTTTCAAATTCTTCTAATCGAAGTGGACGGTTATCTAGCGCACTCGGTAATCTAAAACCGTGGTCTACTAACATTTGTTTTCTCGCTTGGTCACCATTGAACATCCCACGAATTTGTGGCATCGTTACATGCGACTCATCGATTACCATTTGGAAATCATCTGGAAAATAATCAAGCAGCGTATATGGGGTAACTCCTGCTGGACGAAGGGATAGATGACGAGAATAGTTTTCGATTCCAGAACAATAGCCCATTTCTTCCATCATTTCTAAATCATAATTGGTTCGCTGTTCAAGTCGTTGCGCTTCAAGTAACTTATTGTCTGCTCGCAAAACTTTTAGGCGATCTTCTAATTCCGCTTTTATATTAATAATCGCTTTTTTCATGATATCTGGGCGAGTAACAAAGTGAGATGCTGGGAAAATCGAAACATGTTCTCGTTCGCCGATGATCTCACCAGTCAACGCATCCACTTCTCTTATACGTTCAATTTCATCACCAAAAAATTCTACACGCATACAGTGTTCATCACGTGATGCCGGGAATATCTCCACTACATCACCACGAACGCGGAAACGGCCACGCTGGAAATCAATATCATTGCGGTCATACTGAATATCTACTAATTTTCGTAGCAGCTGATCACGACTAATTTCCATTCCAACACGAAGCGAGACAAGCATTTCTCCATATTCAATTGGCGAACCTAAACCATAAATACAAGATACACTGGCGATGATAATAACATCTCGGCGTTCAAAAAGTGCAGCAGTTGCTGAGTGACGTAGCTTATCGATTTCGTCATTAATACTTGCATCTTTTTCAATGTAGGTATCACTTTGTGGAACATAGGCTTCTGGTTGGTAATAGTCATAATAGCTAACAAAATATTCTACTGCATTATTTGGAAAGAACTCTTTAAATTCACTATATAATTGACCTGCTAATGTTTTATTGTGAGCCATAACAAGCGTCGGCTTATTTACCTCTTGAATGACATTAGATACGGTAAAAGTTTTCCCTGTACCGGTTGCCCCAAGCAAGGTTTGATGTTTCAAGCCTTTTCTTAAGCCTGATACTAATTGTTCAATCGCTCTAGGTTGGTCTCCTTGTGGACTGTACTTAGAAACTAACTCAAATTTATCCCTCAACTCGGATTCCCCCTATCTTTTATCGGTCCAATCTTGGTATTTGAAAACTCCATCTGTGAAATGTCCCGCAAAGCAAAAAGCGAATTTTTCCAGATCCGTTAATGTTTCTATTTTATCATAGATATTTTAATTAGCCTAGCAAAAACCGAACATATTTTCGCATTATTTTAAAAACAAAAAACGCAACCTGTTGATTACGCTTTTCTTTATTTTATCATTTTTACGTGTTTCTACCTATCTATTTGCTCTTTTAAAAATCACTGCCGCTCTTTTTCAGACGTTGTAGCATATAGGTGGCAAGAACAAAACCAATTGTCATCGAAAAAGCATCAATGATAATTAACCAATAGGAACTTGTATAGCCTAACTTAGCAGATGCAGCAATTAAAATCACCATGAGTAGTAGTGCCACATAACGATTATAGGTGATTCGCGCAAAAAGGATAACGAGCAAACAAGGAAAAATAAGTGCAGATATAATTTGATCCATCTTACTCCCCCCTCCTTAATTTTACGCGTCACGCAATGCTTTCGTCGTTATTTCAGTTGTTAATTGAGGTAACTCTGTTTTTTCGATTCCTTTTTCAGCAAGCATATCTGGCAAAATTTCACGTAAAAAGTACTTAACGCTCTCCATTTCGCGATATTCATAAATCGTTGCAAGCGCCTCGCTATAAATTTCCACAAAAATATTTTCCGGATTTCCCTTTTGAATTTCGCCAAAGGATTCGTACAATAAATCCACTTTATCAGAAATTGCTAAGATTTTCCCTTCTAGCGTGCTATCTTTTCCTTCTTTCAATAAATGGCGATAAATAGGCTGGAATGTTTTAGGGATTTCTCGTTCGATAAAGTTTTTGGTCATACTTTCTTCCACTTCTGAAAGCATTTCTCGTAACTCTGTCGTTGCGTATTTCACTGGAGTTTTTATATCACCAATGAATAACTCAGAATAATCATGGTTTAACGCTTTTTCATATAGTGCACGCCAATTTACTTCATTGCCAGCTTCTTCTTCTACTGCTCCGAAAAACTGGGCGATGGAAGTCACTTTGTAGGAATGTTCTGCAACTGAATGTTCTTGATATTTAAATTTTCCTGGGCAACGATAAATGTTTTCTAAATCAGATAAACTTTGGAAATATTGATGAATTCCCATATTATCACTCCATTCTTCGTTTTATTCCTCCCGCTTTTGCTTTTTGTTAGCAGGATTAGTATTTTCTATTTCACGCATCATTAATGCCGCGCAGTAACCGATTAGGGCTATCATCGCCGCTGAATAGGTTCTAAAATTATCCGTAGCAAAAATAAAGATAATTGCTGAAAATAACAGCGTCGTCAAAATCCCCCAGCTAAAAAGTTTCGTTCCCCGAGCAGTCCCGACTTTCATTTGCGAATAAATTCCTACATAACAAACAAATTGAATAATAACAAATTGAGCTACTGACAAAATGATAACTGCAGTAAGATTGCTATTCCATGCAATAGCTAAAATCGAAATAATAATCATCACAATAATCCCTGTAATAACTGTAAATTTTTGCATTGGTGTTAATTTTTTCAAAACCCTTTCCCCCAAGTTCTTATTTGTTACTTACTTTACCATAATTGCCATTTATTTGGCATAAAAACACCCATCCTTCCCATAAAGGTTTTCTGAGTGTTTTACATTAGTGATGATGTACGTGGCGAATTGCTTGCGTTAATAATTCTAATACGTGATTATCATCTTGCATATAATAAATGGTAGTTCCTGCTCGTCTTGACTTTACAAGCCTTAAATTTTTCAAAAACCGTAGTTGATGTGAAACGGTCGTCTGATTGAAAGATAAGGTACGTGCAATCTCATTCACGGAGTACTCTCTATCTTGTAATAAATTTAAAATCTGGACGCGAGTTGGATCAGAAAGCGCCTTGAAAATTTGTGTCACACTAAAAAGCGTTTCTTCATCTAATGATTGTTTTGCGTTTTCCATCGAATATCACTCCATTTTCCTTACATGTTCATATACTCATATGATACTTAAATAGGAATGATTCCGCAAGTTTAATAACTACTTCCTTCGAAAAATGATTATATATGAGCAAAAAAACACTCTTTCTCCTTTCCATGCTACACTTATTTTATCAAAGAGAAAGGAGAGCTGGGAATAAAAAGGGTTAAATATTGAGAAGTTATTTAAACCGCCTAACACACAGAAAACAACCCGATTTACCTCTAATACAGGGAATCGGGTTGTTTTCTTCATCGATTTAAATCTTCAATTTCGCCACTTTTAAGGTAAACAATCCATTCGCATACATTCGTTACGTAGTCGCCAATTCGTTCAATGTACTGAGAAACTAGTAGCAATTGAGAAACATCTTCAATATGTTCCGGCTCTTCTTGCATAAAAGTAATGCATTTTTGGTAGACAATTTTGTGAAGCTTATCTACTTCATTATCGCGAATCGCAATTTCGCGTGCTGCAGCTTCGTCTTCTGAAAGATATGCTTTTAATACCTCTTGCAACATGGATTTTACAATTTCACCCATTTCCGGAATTTCTGGAATTGGCTTTAACACTTTACTTTCCCCAATTAAAATGGCTGTTTTGGCAATACTTACTGCGTGGTCGCCAATACGTTCTAAATCCGAGCTTGTTTTCAAAACGGTCACGATTTTCCGCAAATCCATCCCAACAGGTTGTTGTAAGGCAATCAATTCAAAAGAGCGTTGTTCTAAAGATAACTCCATATTGTTAATCGCTTTGTCTTCTGCTACTACTTGTTTGGCCAGTTCGGTATCTCTATGAACTAACGACTTTACCGCTTTAAAAATGGCTTCATTAGCAAGCATACCCATTTCCATTAAGTGTTGGTGCAAATCATTAAGTTGTTCGGTAAAAATTTTTCTAACTACCATAATAACACTCCTTTATCCAAATCTTCCCGAAATATAGTCTTCGGTTTCTTTTTCTGCTGGGTTGGTAAAAATACTCGTTGTATCTGAAAATTCGACGATGCGCCCATTAAGAAAGAAAGCAGTCTCGTCTGAAATACGAGAGGCTTGTTGCATATTATGTGTCACAATAACAATCGTGTAATCTTTCTTTAGTTCTAAAATTAGATCTTCTACTTTAGCTGTTGAGATTGGATCGAGTGCAGAGGTTGGCTCATCCATCAAAATAACATCAGGCTTCACCGCAAGTACTCGCGCAATACAAAGACGTTGTTGTTGTCCACCCGACATTCCAATTGCTGAACGATCCAATCTATCATGAACTTCATCCCAAAGTGCTGCTTGACGCAAACTTTTTTCAACAATAGCATCTAGTTCTTTTTTATCTTTTACCCCATGCATTCGTGGACCATAGGCAACATTGTCATAAATCGAAAACGGAAATGGATTAGCTTGCTGGAAAACCATTCCAACTTTTTTTCGTAAGTTAACCATATCGATTTTTGGATTTTGCACATCATCATCACCAATATGGATTTCACCTGTTGTTTTTACGCCGGGAATTAAATCGTTCATTCGATTTAACGTTCTAAGAAAAGTCGATTTCCCGCAACCAGATGGGCCAATTAGGGCAGTCACTTGATTCTTTTTGATATTTAAAGCAATTTTTTCAAGTGCTTGTTTTGATCCATAAAATAGATCGACATCTTTCGTTTCTATAATATATTCGATTTTTTCTGCAGTTTCAATTGTCATTTAAAAGCTCCTTTCTAGCCAAAGTTCCCAGAAATATAGTCTTCGGTTTGTTTTTCTTGCGGGTTAGTGAATAGTTCAGACGTACCCGAGAATTCCACAACTTCCCCAAGATAAAAGAAAGAAGTATAGTCAGAAACACGAGCGGCTTGTTGCATATTATGCGTAACGATAATGATTGTATATTTATTTTTGAGTTCATTAATTAAATCTTCAATTTTACTTGTTGAAATTGGATCAAGTGCGGATGCTGGTTCGTCTAGTAGTAATACTTTTGGTTGCATTGCCACTGCCCTCGCGATACACAGCCGTTGTTGTTGACCTCCAGATAGAGATAATGCACTCTTGCCAAGATCGTCTTTTACTTCATCCCAAAGTGCTGCACGCCGCAAACTTTTTTCAACTCGCTCGATGATTTCTTTTTTATTTTTCATTCCATGGCGTTTAAGTCCAAATGCAACATTTTCATAAATGGATTTCGTGAATGGGTTTGGTTTTTGGAATACCATCCCAATTTCTTTGCGCACATTGTAAAGGTCAACCTCTTTACGATTGATATTAATGCCGTCATAGAGAATCTTCCCTTCCATCCGACAACCATCAATTTCGTCATTCATGCGGTTTAATGCTCTTAAATAAGTTGATTTCCCGCAACCAGAGGGCCCAATTAGCGCAGTAACCTTATTTTCTGGGAAAGTTAAGTCGACGCCCTTGATCGCATGGTTATCACCGTAATATACATGCAAATCCTCTGTCGCCATCGCAGCAGGAAGGGAATAAGGGTCTGGTGTTGTTTGTAAAATAGAATTAATTTCAGGCTTTTTGGTTAACATTATTATAAAACTCCTTTTCCTGTTTTTTTACGAAGAGGTCATGCGTTTATAAACAACTTTTCCAAGCAGACGAGCTAAGACATTGAAAAGTAATACAGAGAGAATTAATACAGCAGATGCACCGTCAGAAACAGCTTGAGCATCTGGCATAATCCCTTCCCCATTAATTTTCCAAATGTGAACAGCTAATGTTTCTGCTGGACGGAAAATATTGAGTGGCGAAACTGGGCTGACTGGATTCCAATCAGTAAAATCCAACACTGGTGTACTTTGTCCGGCAGTGAAAATCAATGCAGCTGCTTCACCAAATACCCGACCAGCTGCTAAAATAACACCAGTAATAATCGCTGGTAATGCTGCTGGCACAAGTACACGGGTTATCGTTTCCCATCTTGATAAGCCAAGTGCAAGACCTGCTTCTCGTTGTGTACTCGGAATAGCATTTAACGCTTCTTCAACAACACGAATGAGTAGTGGTAAATTAAAAATCGTTAGTGTAAGTGCCCCGGAAATAACCGAGAAACTCCACCCCATTTGAATAACAAAAACAAGGAAACCGAATAGCCCAACGACAATAGATGGAAGTGAGGAAAGAACTTCAATCGTTGTCCTAATTAGATCTGTAATCCAATTTTTACGCGCATATTCTGCCATGTATATTCCTGCTCCAAGCGAGATAGGGACCGATATTAACATGGTAATTAAGAGCATATAAAAAGAATTCCAGATTTCAGGGCCAATTCCGCCGCCAGCTTGGAACGACTGTGGTGGGGTCGTCAAAAACTTCCAACTTAACTGCGGAACACCTTTTACTAAAATATAGCCTAATAAACTTGCTAGAATAACAACAATTAAGACAGCAATAGCATAGAAAACACCTGTCGCGATTTTATCTTTTGTTTTTACATTCATTTGATTTTCCTCCTACGCCCGATGAAGCGAATCACAATGATGAAGAATAGTGACATCGCAAGTAGCACCATTGCAAGTGACCAAAGGATATTATTATCCAGTGTCCCCATAACCGTATTTCCCATGCCCATCGTCAAGATACTTGTGAGGGTGGAAGCTGGTTCAAATAATGATGTCGGAATAACAGCAGAGTTCCCGATAACCATTTGTACAGCAAGGGCTTCCCCGAATGCACGTGCCATCCCAAACACAATCGCTGTCAAAATTCCTGACCGTGAACTACGAAGCACTACTTTCCAAATCGTTTGAAAACGGGTCGCTCCGAGCGCTAAAGAAGCTTCTCGGTAATGACGTGGAACGGATTTAATCGCGTCCACACTTAATGAAGTAACAGTAGGTAAAATCATGACTGTTAAAACAACTGTCGCAGCAGCAATCCCAAATCCACTTCCAGAAATATGATCGCGAATAAATGGAACGACTACGCTTAAGCCAATGAATCCATAAACAACAGATGGAATTCCAACTAATAATTCCATTACTGGTTGTAAAACTTTTTTCCCAAACTTAGGTGAAATTTCTACCATGAATATTGCCGCACCAATTGCAAGCGGACCAGCAATACAAGCAGCAAAGAGCGTTACTGCAAATGAACCGATTATCATTGGTAAAGCGCCAACTAGCGGATTTCCATTTGCATCTTTTTGCGAGGGATTCCAATCAGTACCAGTAATAAAATCAACGAAAGATACTTTGTTAACTGTAAACGTAGCTAACCCTTTTGAAATAACAAAAAACAAAATAGACGCAGCGGCAATGACCATAATTGAAATACAAATGAATGTAATAATCTTGCCTCTAGTTTCTAAATGCGCCTTTTTGGAAGTTTGTGTAAGCTTCTTTTCCTTTATTGCTTCCAAATCACGTAAGCTCCTTTCTCCTCCCATGTTTTACTCCTAACATGGGTATACGTCTATCCTAAGATTACTAGGATAGACGCCCATTTCATTCTTTTTATTTTACGTCAGTTAGTTTACCAGATGAATCACGTTCCACTTTCATGGATTTGATTGATTGGTATCCTAGTTGTGGTACGATATTGTTTTGTACGTCATCAGAAGTCATATATTTCAAGAAAGCTTTTGTAAGGTCTTTAGGTTCCCCGTTTGTATACATATGCTCATAAGACCAGATTTTCCAATCGTTTGTGGCTACTTTATCTTCAGTTGGTTCTACACCGTCAAGTGAAAGTCCTACTACAGAAGCATCAATGTAAGAAAATGCTAGGTAGCTGATTGCTCCAGGTGTTTCGCTAACGATTTTACGAACTGTACCAGATGAATCTTGTTCTTGTGCTTTTACTGGAGTCGCGCCATCAAGTCCCCATTTTTCAAAAGTAGCACGTGTTCCACTACCTTCAGCACGGTTGATGATAGTGATTTTTTCGTCTTTACCGCCAACATCTTTCCAGTTAGTAGTTTTTCCAGTGAAAATATCAATTAGTTGTTGTTTAGTGATGTTTTTAACGCCTACATCTTTATTTACTACAGGAGCCATTCCGACAACCGCTACACGATGGTCAACTAGTTTTGAAGCATCTACTCCATCTTTTTCTTCAGCAAATACGTCAGAGTTACCAATTTCTACTGCGCCTTGTTGTACTTGTGTTAGACCAGTTCCAGAACCGCCACCTTGAACATTAATTTGCGCTTTTGGATTTGTATTTGTGAATTCTTTTGATGCTGCTTCCACTAATGGTTGAAGAGCTGTAGAGCCAACTGCTGTAATTGAGCCTGAAACTTCTTCTTTTTTACTTGATGAACCATTTGCTTTATCTGCTGAACTGCTGCCACTCCCACATGCTGCAACTACAAGCATTAAAGCTGCTAAAACTGCTACTATTCCCAAATACTTCTTTTTCATTATTTTATTCCCACCTTGTTTTTTTAATTGTTATTCCTTACAAGTATCACTATAACGCTCCAGATTTAAGGTGGTGTGTAGCTAATGTTAAGTAATTGTAAATAGCTACTTATTTTGTCGAAATTGTAAACTTTTTTATGACTTTCTTGCAAATAGAAGGCAGACAGGTTAATTATTAACGCGATTTTATCCCTTTCGTAAATATAATAAAAATATCCTGTCCGAAAGATTACATTCTTTCAAACAGGATATTTTTTAGGCTTTTTTTGGTAAAGTTACTCGGAAGGTTGAGCCGACTTCTTCCTGGCTTTCTACTTCAATTCGCCCACCGCAGTTTTCAACAAGGTGTTTAACGATAGAAAGTCCAAGTCCGGTTCCACCAGAGTGCCTACTACGCGCTTTGTCCACTCGGTAGAAGCGTTCAAACACCCGATCGGTATCTTTAGCAGGAATACCAATACCATTGTCCGTTACTTCTATAATAACTTCTGATTCGTGTTCGATTAATCTCACTTCTACTTCCCCATCGACTGGTGTATAGTTGATTGCATTGGAAAGTAGGTTGATTAATATTTGCTGCAATTTGTCCCGATCTGTCTCGATAATTACTGGAGAAATAGTTTTTTCTGGAATAGATACTTGAATATTTTTTTCGGTAGCGAGTTCAAAGATGGTTCGAGCTGACTGTTCAATCACATCATCTACATCTACTGTTTCGATATTTTCAACAACAGGATTTTGTTCAATTCTAGAAAGCGCCAGAATATCCATAATTAAACGATGCAAGCGATCACTTTCTTCTTTAATAATCGTTAAGAATTTTTTGAGTAACGTTTCATCATACATTGCCCCATCGAGCAACGTTTCTGCAAATCCTTTTAGCGCCGTTACAGGTGTCTTTAGTTCATGCGAAACATTAGTAACAAATTCTGAACGAACGTTTTCTAAATGCCTGATTTGCGTAATGTCATGCAGCAACAAAATAATTCCTGTAATTTCGCCATCCTCAGCTAAAATTGGTGATACACTTGCATCCAGAATCATTTCACGTGGGAAATACAGAATAATTTCTTTTTGTTTCATCACTTTTGTTTCAAAGGTTGCTTCAATTAATTGACTTAGCGCGAAACTTTTAATCACTTCGTAAAAAGGTTTTCCGGTAATTTCTGCTTCACCTAAAATTTGATACATCGTGCGATTGGTCATAATTACTTGTTTATCAGTATTAATCAACATAACTCCACTGACTAAGTTTTGAACAATCGCATTCAGACGCTGCTCATTTTGCTTGATCTCAAACATTTGCGTTTCTAGGCTTTCAGCGAGCATGTTTACACTTATCGACAGGTCTTGTAATTCACCACTGTTTTTACCATGAATTCGACTATCATATTTATGGTTAGCAAGATCTGTCGAAACTTCAATGATTTCTTTCACGGGTCTAGTAATTTTTCTAGCAATGAAAACACTGATTGCTGCGATAATAACTAAAGCAATGCCAAAAATAAGTGCCAAGTTACCCCACAGTTTCGCAACAGCTGCATCAACGGACTCAAGTGAAATCGAAATCCTTAAGACACCATCTGTTTTATTTTGGTGCTTTACCGGTACAGCCACATAAAGCATACTATACCCCAGCGAGTTGCTTTCTCGGATAGATATGCCTACGTTTTCTCCATTTTCCAAAATATCCGCTACTTCTGGGCGATTCATGTGATTATCTAAGTTATCCGGATTTTTTTTAGTATCTGCAACAACATCCCCTTGGCTATCTATGACAGTAATTCGCGCATCGATTTCATCACTTAATGGGTCAAGTGTCTTCTGAATTGTCGCTGCATCTTTATCCAAGTCCAAATGCTCGATGTTTGTCGTTTGTAATAAAATTTTTGCATCATCTTCTAATTGGTTTTCTTTCATGTTTAAATAGGTGGATTTCATCAGCTCTCCAGAAAAGATTCCAACAATCACCATCACAACGAAAAAAAGAATAAAAAACGACAATCCAATTTTCAGCCATAATTTTTTCATTATTTTACATTCTCCATTTTATAGCCAAAGCCACGGATTGTTTTGATATACTTTGGTTGTTTAGTATCTGTTTCAAGTTTATCGCGTAAATGGCTTACATGAACATCCACAATTCGTGTTTCTCCAACGTAATCATAGTTCCATACAGTATCTAACAATTGATCTCGTGAAAAAACTTTGCCGCGGTGATTAGCAAGAAATAATAATAACTCGAATTCTTTTGGCGTTAAGTCTAGCAGTTCATCTTGTAAATACACTTCATAGCTTTCTGGTAAAATTTTCAAATCACCAATTAAAATCATTGCTTCCATTTCGTCCGAATTTTCTTCAACTGCCTCTGCTTTACCTTCTGTCCGACGTAAAATCGCTTTAATTCGCGCGACTACTTCTCGCGGGCTAAATGGTTTTGTCATATAATCATCTGCACCAAGCTCTAGACCAATGATTTTATCTAATTCTTCATCTTTTGCTGTTAACATTAGAATAGGAACATTTACTTTATTTTGACGAAGTTTTTTTGTCACTTCGATTCCATCCATTTCAGGAAGCATTAAATCAAGTACGATTAAATCTGGTTTTTCTGATAAAGCTAGTTCATATCCTGCCTTACCATCTTCTGCTGTCACCACTTCAAATCCTGCTTTTTCAATATTAAATTGCAGCAAGGTAACAATAGAAGCTTCATCATCAACTACAAGAATTTTTACCAACTTACTTCCCATCCCTTCTTTGTGTAACCCTATTTATCTAAAATATAGCATGAATTAACCTTTTTCGGGTAGAAATGCCTTTATATTAATCTTATCTTTACAAAAACTTAAAACACCAATGCTGCTTCCAAAAAAACAACACTGGTGTCTAATAATTATCTTGGTTCGACTAAAAGCAAACCTAACTCGAATGATTCATTCTCATAAAGTGCTGTTTGTTCAAAACGTGGTTCACCATTATTATCAATCACTTTAATTTTACAAAATGCACGGTTTAAATTAAGCGCATCATATAGCCCTTCGCGTGTATGAATTGGTTGTCCGTTCACTTCTGTAATTTTCTCACCAGCTTTTAAATTTAAACGTGCAGATGGAGTTGCCTCACGTGCACCAAGAACTACGATTCCCCCCGGTTGCGGACCAAACTTTTTCGGCAAGAGTTGTTCTGAGCGATAATGGCGATAGGAAATCCAAAATCTGCCAATGACAGCAAGCATAAAGGCAAACAACGTCAGCACTGGCATCACAATTCCAAGAAGCCCAGCAACAGCAATAATCGTTGCAAGTGTAGTAACTTGTACAGCAATTTTCCGGCTAGCCTCTTCCGGAAGTTGTGCTTGAACTCGTTGTTGGAAGCCAATAAACAGTGGCAAAATAATGAATGAATACGAATGTGCGCCAATTGTAAAAACTGGCCACCATTCAAATATTTTTATGAAAACATCCCCCGGTATAAAGACAACTAATGGAACAAACCATAATTTTCTTAATTGAAATGAACCAACTAGTTTCCCCCGTTTACTTTTTCTAAGCGATGGTGCTGGGTTGTTTGCACTCGTATGTTGAATAAGAAAAGCTTCTACAAACAGCAATATCGCCAATAAAAATGTCATCGAAATCATAAAATTATCAATAAATACCGCATCATATCCAAATGCTTCATTGGTAA
The DNA here is from genome assembly GCF_000763495.1 of Listeria ivanovii subsp. londoniensis. Taxonomy (GTDB): domain Bacteria; phylum Bacillota; class Bacilli; order Lactobacillales; family Listeriaceae; genus Listeria; species Listeria londoniensis. Next base: position 2,729,121 of record NZ_CP009576.1, read on the forward strand.
AAGGAGCTAAATTAATATCAAAATAATAACAGAAATAGAAGGCTAAACTAGTAATCCCAATAGTGAAGGCCGTAGAACTAAGTCGAAACATCCCAGCAATCAGTAAGAAACAAACTACGGTATTAAAAATCGCAACCCATTCTAGTGTTACACTAAAACCAATTACCGTAGTAACAATTGATAGACATAGACCGAATAATAGCCCGATCCCAAAGAAGTTTTTTAATTCCAGCCACGGCGAGTAAACGCGAACACTAAATGATTTCCGCTCCCATTTTACTCTGTTAAATCCAGCAATTATCACTAAAATAATTCCTACATAAAGTGCTGGTTGTAGAAACAATCTTCCTATTCCTTTAAGTATTTCCATAAAAATATCCATGATCTACACCAGCCTTTTCCAAATTACTTCTACAATATAGGCGATAAAAGTCGACTTACCGCTTCTTTAAATTTAATCCATATGGACCTTTTTGCATATAATTCAGGTGTCAGTTGATACGATTTTAAAATGTCCTCTAAAAAAGCATCTTCTAGTTTTTGCACCATTTTCTTTTCATAAATAAATGCATTGACTTCAAAGTTAAGACGGAAGCTGCGGAAGTCCATGTTCGCAGTCCCTACAGAAGCAATTTCTCCGTCAACAATCAATGTTTTTGCATGAATGAACCCATTATCATAAATGAATATTTTTGCTCCTGTTTCCATTAATTCACCGGCGTAGTTAGTTGTTGCTCGGTAGACAAACGCATGGTCAGGTTTATTAGGAATCATCACACGAACATCCACTCCAGAAAGCGCCGCAATTTTGATGGCTTCAAGCAAACTCGCATCTGGAATAAAATAAGGAGATTGTAAGTATATTGTTTTTTTTGCTGCGTTAATCATTTTAATGTAGCCATTCTTAATTTGTTGCCATTCAGAATCTGGACCACTAGATACGATTTGCATGCTAGTATGCCCTTTCCCATGAAATGTCGGGAAATATCTTGCTTTGTAATCAATTTTATTCGTGGCAGATGCAGAATTCCAGTCCATAATAAAACGAGTTTGCATTGCATAAACTGCCTTGCCATGCACACGAAGATGCGTATCACGCCAGTAACCGAATTTTTTGGACAAACCTAAATATTCATCACCAATGTTGAAGCCACCAATATAACCAATATCACCATCTATGATTGCTAACTTTCGATGATTCCGATAGTTAAGTCGGAAATTAATGAGCGGCAACTTTGATGGGAAAAACGGCCTAACAAATCCACCATTTTCTTCAAACGTACGGAAAAATGATTTTTTCGTTGTCCGCGAGCCCATTGCATCATAAATTATTTTTACATTCAATCCTTCTGCAGCTTTCCTCTCTAACACTCGCATCAATCGATTTCCAAGTTCATCGGAATGGAAAATATAATAAATAATATGTATGTGATCTTTCGCTTTTTCTATGTCAGCAATAAGCGCATCAAATTTTTCATAACCATCCACATAAAGATCAACTTCATTATCTTGTGTTAAAATCGCCCCATCATTTACAAGTAGTAAGTAAATTAAATCACGATGTTTCTTCACATTTGGATCACTAAATGGAAATTCTTTTTGACGAATCATTTCTATTTGGTTTGCCGTTGATTCCTGAATACCGATTTTTTCTTGTCCCTTCCAATCAAAAATCTTCTTCCCAGATAATTTTCTACCAAAAATCAAGTAAATAATAAACCCAAATATTGGAACAAAAGTTAGGACTAGTAACCATGCCCAAGTTGCCGATGTATCACGTCTTTCTAAGAATACTGTCATTGCTGCAAAGAATACATTCAAAATTAGTAAAATCACTAATAAATAAGCTAACAGCCCCATTATGTTCCCCCTTTTCCTACACAAACTGATAGTAGTATCATATCATAAAATCATCATTTAGCCTATCACCGTTCGTTTTTTTACAGTAAGAAACCACTGACTCTCCATCAGTGGTTTCTTGGTTAAATATATGGAGCCGGGTCAATTGGCACACCGTTTTGATGGATTTCAAAATGAAGATGTTGCCCAGTCGATTGTCCAGTTGAACCCATTATGCCAATTGGTTGTCCTTGTGAAACTTGTTGACCAGCAACTACTTTCAAACTACCAGCTCGCATGTGTCCGTATAGTGTTTGGAAGCCGTTTCCGTGATCAATTTTGACGACATAACCATAACCACCAAAGCCACTACCAGATGCACCAAATCCTGAGAAAACAACAGTACCTGATGCTGCGGCTGATACTGTTACTGCCCCACCAGCTGCAATATCTTGACCTTTATGTGATTCATGCTGACCAGTTACAGGATTAGTACGGTCACTAAATCCAGATGTTAAAATTCCAGACGCTGGTTTAATAAATTGTCCCCCACCCGAACTTACATGACTTGGTGCACTGGCTGTTTCGGAGCTTGGCGCTTGGGCAACAGTAGTTTGACTTTGGCTGGATTTTTCGGCTTTAGCTTTAGCTGTTGCTTCTTGAATTCGTTTTTCTTCTGCTGCTTTAAGTGCTGCTTCTTGTTTAGCTTTTTCTCCAGCAATATTTGATGCCAGTTTTTTCTCTTCAGCTGTTAGAGAGCCTTGTTCACTAGCTAGTAATGACTGCTCAGTTTTAGTTAAATCTTTTTTGTTAGCAAGCGCCATGACTAGATCATTTTTTTCTTCTTTTTGACTTTCCATGTTGTTTTTAGAAACTTCTAAATCAACAGCAAGTTCTCTTAAGTTCTCTAATTTTTTTTGGGAACTACCTTCTGCGACCTTTAATTTATCTTGGTCATCTTTTTGATCTTGCATAATATTTTGGTCAGCGTTTACCATAGCTGATACAACAGTTACACGATCAACAAGTTCTTTAAAGTCACCAGCTTCAAAAATCATATCTAAGTAGGCGGTCGCTGTTCCAGATTTTTGAATAGCTCTTGCACGATTATCGAGTACCTCTTGCCGTTCTCTAATATCATTTCGCAATTTCTCAATATCTTTTTTTAATTGCTTTAGTTTCTTATTTTCAGACTCGACTTTATTTTCTTGTGCTTTTAACTTCTTATTCGTTTCATCAATGCTCTTTAAAAGCGCATCTAATTGTTTAGATGCATCTTGTTCTTCATTTTCTAAATCAGCTATTTCCGAATTTTTCGTATCTATATTTTTATCTATCTCTGATTTTTTTTGCTCGATTTCATTTTGTCGCTTTTGCATGTCACCAATTGAATCTGCTTGTACACTAAGTGGTGTAGAAACAATTAATAAGCTTAGTATTACTAATACCCCATATTTTTTGAACATAATAAGCTCCTTTTCTATTTTCGATATTATTAGGAACTTCTTAGTCTGTCATTAAGTTATCCTGTTTATTCCCTTTACCATATAAAAAAGCACCTTTGCTTATAAACGACAAAGGTGCTTTTTAACTTTTCAATAATTATTAAAAGCTAGCTACGCGACCATACCCTACAAGATATTTAGCCCAGTAACCACTAGTAATGTTGTCATATTTAACGCCATTGTTTTGCGCATTAATCATTTGACCACCACCAACATAAATCCCAACATGAGCAATTCCTCCACCATAGTTGAAGAATACTAAGTCACCTGGTTTTGCTTGGCTAGCACTTACTTTAGAAGCTGCTGCATATTGAGCACCAGAAGTTCTTGGAAGAGAGATACCAGCTGCACGGAAAGCGTAAGAAGTGAATCCAGAGCAATCAAATGCGCTTGGTCCAGTAGCTCCAAGGCTATAAGGTTTGCCAAGTTGCGCTTGTGCTGCAGAAATCATTGCCGAATATCCGCTACCAGATGGAGCAGGAGTACTTGGTGTTTCGTTACTGCTACTATTGTTATTTGATGAAGTAGATGATGTATTTTTACTTGAAGCTTTTGATTCATTAGATGAAGCATTTGCATTAGTTGTTGTTGCTTTTTCTTCTTGACCAACATTAGAAGATGTAGCTTCACGTAATGCAGTTGCACGAGCTGCTGCTTCTTTCGCTGCTTTATCACGTTCGCTTACTAGGCTAGCTTTTGCATTTTCAGCACTTGCTTGATCAGAAGCTAGTTGAGCAACGATTGCTTCTTTTTCAGCTTTTTGTGCTTCAATTTTATTTTGTTGTGCTTCATAATCATGGATAGCAGTTGCTTGTTCTTCTTGCTTTTTCTTTACTGCAGCTTGTTTTGTTTTCAATGCTTTTTCGTCTTTTTGTTGATCATCTAAAATTGATTTATCAGATTCAACTAATTGGTTCACTGCGGAAACACGACCGACTAAATCAGAAAGGTTCTCTGCATCTAAAACTACTTCAAGGTATGCGTTCGAGTTAGAAGTTTTTTGCATCGCACGAGCACGATCTTTTAAAACTGATTCACGCTCTTTAATACGTTCATTGATATCTTTAATATCTTGGTTAAGTTGTTTTAGTTCTTTGCCTGTTTTATCGAAGTCTGCTTGTAAAGATTTAGCCTTTTCTTGCGCTTTTTCAAGATCAGCTACCAAACCAGAAAGATCTGATTGTAAATCTGTTTTTTTAGACTTAATGTCATTGATTTTTTTGTCTTGGTTTTGGATGTCTGTATTCACGTCTGCAAAAACATTAGTAGTAAAAGCCGGCGTTAAACTGATAACTGCTGCGAGTGAAACCGCAATAAACGTATTCTTTTTCAAAAAGTTTACCTCCTAAAAAGCTCCCTAGCTTTTCTTTTAGTTTATTTTTATTTCAAGTGATTTTTAAATGTTAGACTTTCAAGAATCTCCGGATAGAGATTACGCTACCCCAAATCCCAATCAGTACGCCGATTGCAATAATCAAGCCACTAATTTGATAGGCAAACGGTGTTGGTGGTAAAAGTGAAAGTGAACTAGTCACTAATTTAGGATTTATCAGATTGTATACATTAACATAGCCTACAAATGTTAACACAACCGGGACAATCGAACCAATCAAGCCTAGCCATGCTCCTTCTAAAACGAAAGGCCAGCGTATGAACCAGTTGGTCGCTCCTACCAATTTCATAATTTCAATTTCTCTTCTACGGGAGAAAATCGCAATCTTAATGGTGTTTGATATTAAGAACATTGCTGTTAATAACAAACCAATGCTTAGTATGATACCAGCATATCGTCCCCATTTCAATGTATCAAACAACTTATCGACTGTTTTCTCGCCATACTCTACATTATCTACGTACTGTAATTTTTCGATTTTCTGAGCAATTGCTTTCGTTTGCGTTGGCTCTTTTGCCTCCACAACGAAAACGTCGTATAGTGGATTATCTTGTTTAAACAATTCGAAGTTTTTGCCGTATGCACCAACTAATTTCTTCAATTCATCATCCTTTGAAGAAAAAGTGACGCTATCAACTCCATCAATCTTCTCAATGTTTTTCTCAAGTTCTTGCTGCTGTTTCTTGTCTGCGCTTAGAGAAATATGTACGTTAATTTGTACATTGTTTTCTACATCTGTTGCAAGCTTGTTCATGTTGATCAATATTGCAAAAAACACGCTGACTAAGATAAGTGTAACTGTTACTGCACTTGCTGCTGCAAAGGTCATCCAACCATTCCGGTAAAGACTTTTAAAACTTTCTCTTATGTGTCTTCCTATTGTCCTAAATTTCATAACCATATTCTCCTTGCTGCTCATCACGAACGATTCGACCATTTTCGATAGCTATTACCCGATGCTTCAATGTGTTTACAATTTCTTTATTATGGGTAGCCATTACTATAGTCGTTCCGCGATTGCTTATTTCCTCAAGGATGTTCATGATTTCCCATGAAGTATCAGGATCCAGGTTTCCGGTCGGCTCATCTGCTATTAATACTTTAGGCATATTTGCAATGGAGCGGGCAATGGATATCCGCTGTTGCTCACCACCGGAAAGTTCATCCGGCAACATTCTTACCTTATGCTTAAGGTTGACTAAATCAAGCACTTCCATAACACGTTCTTTAATTACAGACGGCTCAGTTTCAACCACTTCCATCGCATAAGCAATGTTTTCATACACTGTTTTGCTTTGAAGCAATTTGTAATCTTGGAAAACCACGCCTACGTTACGACGTAAATATGGAATTTCTCGATTTTTCATATTGATCAAATCAAATTTGTCTACGATGATTTTGCCTTTCGTTGCTCGTTCTTCTCTGTAAATCATTTTAATAAAGGTTGATTTACCAGCGCCACTAGGTCCCACAACATAAACAAATTCCCCTTCACCAATGTTAATATTTAATCCATTAGCGGCTGTTATACCATTGGGGTATTTCTTATACACATCTTCCATTAATATCATTTTATCACCTTACTATGCCTTTCTGCTGAGTTACATTTTAGGTAATGCATGGTAACCATGAAGATGTACTGTTTGTGGACACAAAATTAAACTCACAACATAAGCTTAATTATACCATGACAGTTTTTCATCTATAGGTTAATTACATTACATTTATATTTCAGGGTATGACAATATTTCCATTATTGTAATAGGAATTTCGCTTATAGCCACAATTTCCTTTTTTTAGTTGAATTTGTATTGACAAAAATAAAAAAGCACCGTCATCGGTCTTTTCCACTGCTAACATTGTAACTTGTTTTTACCCTAATTAACATTACAGGTAGATTAAAAATCATTACAGTTATCTTCACCGGAATAGACCAATTGTACTAAAACACCTTGAACACAACTAATACAGGAAAATTAATTGTCATCAAACTGTCAAAAAAAGCAGAAAAAACTACTACACTGAGGCAAAAAAGTCTCCATGTAGTAGTTTTTTTAAGATGTAAATCCTTCACCCATAACCTCGCTGGCGCTCATCACAACAACAAATGCTTCTGGATCAATTTCTTTGATAACTTCTTTTAATCTTGAAAATTCACTTTGGGCAATTACACATAATAAAATTTGTTTATCATCTTCTGTGTACCCGCCTTTAGCCGAAAGACGTGTGATTCCTCGATCAATTTTGAAAAGGATTGCCTGTCTAATTGCCTCTTGGTTTTCAGAAATTATAAATACGGTTTTAGATTGATTTAACCCTACTTGAACTAGGTCAATTGTTTTACTTGTAGCAAAAAGACCAATAAGCGCATAAAGCCCAGATTCAATATCAAATACAAACATCGCCGAAATGACGACAAAACCGTCAATTAAAGCTACACAAATCCCTAATGTTAAGTGGGAATATTTGTGTAAAATTTGAGCAGCCACATCGGTTCCACCAGTCGAAGCTTTACCACGAAATACTATGCCAAGTCCCATTCCAACTAGAACACCACCGAACAATGCAGCAACTAATGGCTCGTGCGTCCAAGGCTCTAAATCTTGCGTTAAATAAACAAAAAATGGTAATAACATTGTACCAACAAATGTTTTCAAACCAAATTGGTATCCTAAAAAGAATAATCCTGCTAAAAATAGCGGAATATTAAATGCCCACTGAATAAATGCTGGATTCCAACCTGTTAAATAGTTGATTATAGTACTGATTCCGCTCACGCCACCTGAAGCAACGTGATTGGGTAAAAGTAAGACATTGAAAGCTAGCGCAATTAACGCAGCGCCGATAATAACATATAAATACTCGATTAATTTTGCCATTGTTGGGGATAGAGGCGTTTTTTTTCGTTTATTTACCATCTTTTATCCAATCCTAGAACGTAAATACGCATTAATAAAATCGTCTAAGTCTCCATCCATTACCGCTTGAATATTACCAGTTTCGTGATTTGTGCGATGATCTTTTACCATGGAGTAAGGATGGAAAACATAGGAACGAATTTGGCTTCCCCAACCAATTTCTTTTTGTTCTCCACGAATTTCTGCTAGTTCGCGCTCTTTTTCTTCTTGTTCTTTTTGATATAGCTTTGTTTTTAACATTTTCATTGCTTGATCACGGTTTTTAAGTTGTGACCGTTCAGATTGACAAGTAACCACAATCCCTGATGGAATATGTGTCATCCGAACTGCAGAGTCTGTTGTATTAATATGTTGCCCACCAGCTCCTGTTGCACGGTACGTATCAATTTTCAAGTCATCTGGTCGTACTTCGATTTCAATGTCATCATCTAGTTCTGGCATCACATCTACTGAAACAAATGAAGTATGACGACGCCCTGATGAATCAAACGGTGAAATACGTACAAGACGATGAACGCCTTTTTCTGCTTTTAAATAACCATATGCGTTGTGTCCTTTAACCAGTAAAGTTACGCTTTTAATTCCAGCTTCATCTCCAGCTTGGTAATCAAGCATTTCTACTTTGAAGCCTTTTTTTTCAGACCAACGTTGATACATTCGGAGTAACATCGAACCCCAGTCTTGAGATTCCGTTCCACCGGCACCTGGATGCAACTCTAAAATCGCATTATTCTTATCATACGGATCACTTAACATTAATTTTAATTCGAACTCATTGATAGTCGCCATATAAGCAGTAATATCTTTTTCTAATTCCGCTTGTAGATCTTCGTCCGCCTCTTCTTTTAAAAGTTCTAGGCTGATCTCCATGCTTTCTTGTTCTTCTTCTAAGGCATGAAAAGCTTGGTAAGTTTCTTTATAACCATTGGATTCATTGATTACTTTCTGCGCAACTTGCTGATCGTTCCAAAAATTCGGGTCTAACATTTGATCTTCTAACTCAGCAATTCGTACTTCCATGCTGTCTAAGTCAAAGAGACCCCCTAAAGTCTTTGATTTGCTGTGCTGTTTTTTCTAATTCATTACGAATTTCTGCTAATTCCATTATTAATTCCACCTTTTTTGAATTTACTTAAAAACTTTCATAGCAAAAAGCGCCTGCAAGACGGCGCTTTTTTAATTGTTTCAATCTATGCTTCTTTACCATGACAATTTTTATATTTTTTACCGCTACCACATGGGCATGGATCATTACGTCCAATATGTTGGTCTTTACGAATCGGCTGGCGCTTCGCTTCTGGTTTACCTTCTGCCGGATTAACAGCCTCCCCTTTAGCCACTTGCTCACGTTCAAGGTTTTGGCGAATTTCGGCTTTCATAATGTAACGAGCAACATCTTCATCGATAGAGGATACCATCGCTTCAAACATCTCGAAACCTTCTGATTGGTATTCACGAAGCGGATCAATTTGACCATATGCACGAAGATGAATTCCATCACGAAGGTGGTCCATCGCATCGATATGATCCACCCATTTCGTATCAACAACGCGAAGTAAAACAACTTTTTCAAATTCGTTAAATTCTTCTGGAGGTAATAGTGTTTCTTTTTCATCATATGCTGCTTTGACTTTATCTAAAATCAGATTTTGAATATCTTCACTTGTACGGTTTTGTAAATCTTCTAAAGTAATTGCGCCTTCTGGAAGTAAATTGGCATCAACATAATCAATAATGCCTTGTAAGTTCCAATCTTCCTCAGGTTCTCGGCTAGAAGCATTGCTAGAAACGATGAAATTCACTGTACGTTGAATCATTTGATCAATGATTTCACGCAAGCTGTTTTCTGCATTAATTACTTCATAACGTTGCTTATAGATAACTTCCCTTTGTTGGCGAAGTACATCATCATACTGTAGTACTTGTTTACGTGAATCAAAGTTGTTTCCTTCAACGCGTCTTTGTGCTGATTCCACTGCACGGCTAACCATCTTACTTTGAATTGCATCTTCTGCCATACCAAAGCGTTCCATCATGCTCTTCATGTTATCTGAACCAAAACGGCGCATAAGTTCGTCTTCCATAGAAAGATAGAATTGGGTCACCCCTGGATCACCTTGACGTCCAGCACGACCACGCAACTGGTTATCAATACGACGTGACTCATGTCGCTCTGTACCTATTACAGCTAAACCGCCAACTTCAATTGTACCTTCACCAAGTTTAATATCAGTACCACGACCAGCCATATTGGTCGCGATTACTACCGCACCTTTTTCACCAGCATGTTTAATAATATCTGCTTCACGTTCATGTTGTTTGGCATTCAGTACTTCATGTTTAATGCCTTTGCGTTTTAATTTGCTAGAAATAAGCTCAGATGTTTCAATTGCAACAGTACCAACAAGAACCGGTTGTCCTTTGGCATTTCGTTCTGCAATATCTTCCACCACAGCATTAAATTTCGCTTCAATTGTTGTAAAAATCAAATCCGGACGGTCGTCACGAATAATGACTTTATTGGTGGGGATTTCAATAACACGCATATTATAAATATCACGGAATTCTTCTTCTTCTGTTTTTGCAGTACCAGTCATCCCAGCAAGTTTTTTGTACATCCGGAAATAGTTTTGGAATGTGATTGTAGCCATTGTTTTAGATTCATTTTGAATTGTTACGCCTTCTTTTGCTTCTAAAGCCTGATGCAAACCTTCACTAAAACGACGGCCTTTCATAATACGACCAGTAAATTGATCAACAATTAGAACTTCATCATCTTGCGCTACATAATCAACATCTAAACTCATTGTATAATTCGCTTTAAGAGCTTGAGCGATATGGTGCAAAATAACCGTATTTTCTAAATCAAATAGGTTGTCTACATCAAAGTAGTTTTCCCCTTTCGTCATACCTTCTTCGGTTAATTGTACAGATTTAGTTTTCACATCAACTGTGTAATCTTCCTCTTCTGTCAAAGTACGAGCAAATGTGTTAGCACGAACATAAAGTATAGTTGATTTTTCAGCTTCCCCTGAAATGATTAGTGGAGTTCTTGCTTCATCGACCAAAATGGAATCGACTTCATCAATAACTGCAAAAGCAAGTGGGCGTTGCACCATTTCTTCTTTGTAAACAACCATGTTATCACGTAAATAATCAAATCCTAATTCATTATTTGTACTATAAGTGATATCACATGCGTATGCTTCACGTTTCTCTGCACTAGATAGCGCATTTAAATTTAATCCAACAGAAAGTCCAAGAAAATTATACAAAACCCCCATTTCTTCTGCATCACGATGTGCCAAGTACTCATTGACAGTAACAACGTGCACACCTTCACCAGATAGCGCATTTAAGTAAACTGGTAGTGTTGCTGTTAACGTTTTACCTTCACCAGTTTTCATTTCAGCAATATTACCTTCATGAAGAACTATCCCACCCATTAACTGTACTTTAAATGGATATAGTCCAAGGGCACGTTTCGCTCCCTCTCTGGCTACAGCAAATGCTTCTACCAATAAATCATCTAGTGTTTCACCTTTTTTAACACGCTCTTTAAACTCTACTGTTTTTTCACGTAGAGCCTCATCAGAAAGTGCCGCTGTTTCGTCAGCCAAAGCAATGATTTCATCTGCTTTTCTTTCCAAATATTTAACATCTTTTTTTCCTGATTCAAAAATCTTTTTCAATAGTCCTGCCATTTAAATTCTCCTCTACTGTTTTCGCTGTCTTCGCGCAGTTTCATCTATGATAACTTTCAGGAATTATCTTATTTTAAATATACAAACTAATTCTATCACTTATTAGATAAAATATACAACTGGTTATCTCTTTTTAATCAATAAAAAATAAAAAATGCCATAAATTCTTCATCTTAATAAAAAAATGGAGGCCAAAAACTGGCCCCCACCCTTATTTGTAAAATTAATTTGTTTCAATTAAACCATATTTTCCATCTTTACGAGAATATACAATATTGGTGCCATTAGTTTCAGCATCTGTGTAAACGTAAAAACTATGTCCCAGTAAATTCATTTGTAATACAGCTTCTTCACTGTCCATCGGTTTTAATGAAAATTGTTTTGTTCTCACTATTTCAAGATCAAAGTCACCTTCATTGTCTTCTGGTGGTGTACTGCCGTTTACATCAGAATATGCAAAGTAATCTCTTTCTGCACCTTTATCACGGAATTTACGATTTACTTTTGTTTTATGTTTACGGATTTGTCTTTCGAGTTTATCGACAATTAAATCAATGCTTGCATATAAATCTCCACTTGTTTCTTCTGCACGTAGCACAAGATTTGGGAGCGGAATAGTCACTTCAACTTTCGCATTTTTATCGGAATATACTTTTAGATTAACATGTACGTTTGCATCTGGTGTTTCCGTAAAATAACGTTCTAGTTTATCAATTTTCTTTTCAACGTAATCTCTAATCGGTTCTGTTACTTCAATATTTTCACCACGAATGTTGTACTTAAGCATAGCGATTCCTCCTTTGAAATAAAACAAATAATGATAAAGAAGAGTATTCTTCTTACTCTTAGTCTACGTGAAAACGACGTGTTTTGCAACCATTTGCACAAAGAGCTAAGAAGCACTATTCCACTTATCTTTATTTAGTATTTTATTCCACTAATCGCGCTCTGGCAAACCTCTTTTAGTAGATAAATCTCGACTATCTAAATATTGTTACAGCTGTTACTTGTTTAACTCCTACTTTTTTTAACTCTTGGGCTGCTAAATTGAGTGTACTGCCCGTGGTATAGATGTCATCAAAAAGAATAACCTTCGTTTGTTGGTATCTACCTTCTTTTTGCAGATAAAAGACTTGTTCTCTCTCCAAGCGTTCTTTTTTTGTTTTCTTAGACTGCTTTTCTGAATGATTTCTATCCAAAAGTTCTTCGTATTTGATACCTGCTTGTTTTAACATTCCGGTTGTTTGGTTAAAACCACGTTCTAATTTGCGCTCTGCACTTACAGGAATGGGAACAATAATCGCATCATCTTGAACCAAAAGCCTTTTAAGTTCATTATGAAAGATGGCACCTATTACATAATCACCTTGAAACTTGTATCTTCTCATATAGGCTTTTGCAAAGTCATTGTAACGGTATAATGACTTATTGTTATCTAGAAAGGATGACTTATATTGGCAGTCTAGACATATTTTATTGACCGATTCTTTGCTACAGAGTTCGCACAGTGGTCCTTCTAGCGGTTCAAAATTAGCAAAACATTTACTACAACAAATTGGTTTTGTCTCGAACAACCATTTCATATGCCACCCAACATCCACTTTTAGAGGTTGCAAGCATAATAAACAATTATTCATCAAGCATCCCCTCCACTATGCCTAGTTGGTTCATTTTCTCGATATGTCTGATAGCTTGATTCATTGGAGATGTTTTTCCATAATGAAAGAAACAAACATCCCCCGTTGGATGCGTCATCTTTCTTCCAGCTCGTCCAGAAATTTGAACAAGTGCTGCTTCTGTAAAAACTCTCTCTTCACTTCCAAAAACTGCAACTTGAACATTTGTAAACGTAACACCTCGTTCCAAAATAGTCGTAGTTAACAACAGCTGGATTGCCCCTTCTCGTAACCACGCTACCTTTTCTTTTCGCTCCTCATCTGCTGAGTGAACCGTTACCGGCCTTTCAAAACCATACATCATTAAAATATCTGCAAATTTATTCATAGCTTCAATTTCTGGAAAGAAAATTAATGCTGGTTGTTTTTTTGATTCAGCTATTTTTATCCATTCAATAAGTTTAGGAGATATTTTTCCTTTATCCAATCTTTTCTTCCAAGGTCCTATCCAGCACATTCTTGGTACAGGAAGCTTTCTTCGGTGGTAGCGTGCTGGTATTTTCACGAAATGTCGTTTACCACTTACGCATTCTTGTTGCCACTTTTCTTCAGGAGTTGCTGTGATTACAATAGTCGTGCCCTCTTTTTTTCTTGCTTTATTTACCGCATATTCTAAAAACGGATCTTTGGCAAATGGAAATGCATCTACTTCATCGATAAAAATCACCTGAAATGCATTGTAAAAACGAATCAACTGATGGGTCGTTGCTAAAACAAACTGTTCGCCTTGATATTTATCTTCCGAGTCTCCGTATAGACAAACTATTTCCACATCAGGAAAAACAGCTCTTAACCGGGGGTGTAATTCTAAGCAAACATCCACTCTTGGAGAAGCCAGACATATCTTATAGCCTTTTTTTAAAGCCAAATCCATTCCTTCAAACAGCATTTCTGTTTTCCCTGATCCAGCAACTGCCCATAAGAGCATATCTTGCTTTTTTTCTAAAGTTGCTATAACGGCTTCAGATGCTTTCTTCTGGCCATTTGATAATGTTCCATTCCATACTAAAAAAGATTTTTGGCTTTCAGGCAGACACATCGTTCTTTGAAAGAATAGTTGCTGACAAGCATTCATTCGTCCCATAACAATACAATTCCGACAATAAAGACAGGCTTCTTGACCACAATTCGCACAACTCATCTTGCCGAACAATGCTGGATTAATATTTCCACACCGAAAACACTTATTTTCAGAAACGGCTGCCACTTCTTCTAAACCCTCTGTGCTTTCAAGTTCGCTTTCTTGGTATAATCTGCCTGGAAAAACATTCATTACCACTCACCTCTATTTAGTTATACATGTTTTTGCTTATTTTTGCAGAAATGATTTTCTTGTTTTCCACATGTTTTATTATAGGAATATCCTATTTTCTCTTAGCTGAAAACATGGATTTTTTGTACACTTACCTCCCATAAAAAACAAATTTACCCTCTACGAAAAAAGTTCCCCAGTTTCACAACTGGAGAACTTTTTATTTAATTGACCATGTTAATCCAAGAGCCCCTTCGCCAAGGTGAGTTCCGATTACAGGCCCAAAATAACTTAATTCAAATTCTACTTCGGGAAATTTAGTTTCTAAATGTTTTCGCCACGCTTCACCTTTTTCAAAATCATTCCCGTGAATAACATAAGCTTTTTCCGCAAATTTATTTTGAATAGCTAATTCAAGAATATCTTCTATTCGCTTAAGAGCTTTCTTTTGTGTCCTTACTTTTTCAAACAGAACAATTTGCTTATCATTGAAATGAAGAATTGGTTTAATTTGAAGCAAGCTCCCCACAAGTGCTTGAGCCCCATTTAGGCGACCACCACGTTGTAAATTATTCAAATCGTCCACCATAAAGTAAGCATCTTGCGCATGTTTTATTTTATCCAATTCTTTAATAATATTCTCGGCAGATTCATCTTTAAGTGCCATTTCAGCGGCTTTGAGTACGAGCATCCCTTGAGCCATACAAGATAATTCAGAATCATAAGCAATTACATTTAAACCATTGATTCCTTCTCCTGCTGTTGCTGCATTTTGGAATGTCCCGCTAATACCACTAGATAAATGAATCGTAATCACCGTGTCAAAGCCCTGTGATTTCAACTTTTCAAACAATTGAATGAACTCTCCTGGAGCTGGTTGAGAAGAAGTAGGAAGATTCTTAGAGACTTTTACCATGGCATAAAAATCTGCTGTCGATAAGTCTTCACCCTCACGATAAGATTCTCCATCAATTATTACAGAAAGTGGTACGACATGAATTCTTAGTTGTTTCTTCGCTTCCTCTGGCAAATAAGTTGTGCTGTCCGTCACCACTGCTATTTTTCCGTTCATATTTTCCTCCTGAGCTTTTCTTTAGCGAATATATACCCACCCATGCTTAATTGCCGTTACCACAGCTTGAGTTCTATCGTTCACTTTCATTTTTTGTAAAATACTGCTCACATGATTTTTAACTGTTTTCTCACTAATGAAAAGTGTTTCTCCAATTCCACGATTACTCTTTCCATCTGTAAGAAGTTGCAACACTTCGCACTCTCTATGTGTCAATATGTGTAATGGCATTTTAACTTCTGGTTGTTGATAACCATAAACACCTTGCGCCGTATTAGTGCTTGCTAAATGACGATATTCGCGAATTAATTTAATTGCTACACGCGGATGAATATATGCCCCACCATTATCTACTATTTTAACTGCTTCTACAAGTTCATGAGCGTCCATTTCTTTTAATAAATACCCTACTGCTCCAGATCTAAGTGCTTCCGTCACATATTCATCTGTATCGTGAATAGTTAAAATGATTACTTTGATACTTGGAAACTGGCGCACTAACATTTCTGTCGCATCTAAACCATTAACAGTTGGCATATTAATATCCATTAAAACAATATCTGGTTTATATTCGCGAACTTTTGCTACGATATTTTTACCATTTTCAGCTTCCGCTACAACCTCAAAAGAATCTTCCAATTCTAAAATCCGTTTGATACCTTCGCGAAACAACTGATGATCGTCTACAATCATGATTTTGAGTGCCATAATGACTACTCCTCCTTCATTTATCTATTTTCATCAAGCTAATTGCAATCGAAAACATCATCCTTTTTAGTAGCAAAACCGCTTAACCTTATAATCCCTGCCACAAATTGGCAAATAAACTTTTCTCTTTTAAGTACTATTTACTCAAACTAACCTATTTTCAGAACAAACTTCTTTTTTATTATACTGCATATTCCTAAAAAATTACTTCTATATGCCTATGAAGTACAACTGAAAACCAGTCTAAAGTAATAGTAGTTTTTATTATAACACGAATTTGCCACCACTTCATCCGCTGCACTCAGAAATATATCTATACAATCGCTTTACTTTCGGATAAAATAAAAGCAAGCTGAACGTATCAACTTATGGAGGTTTCCTATGTTGGATCAATATTTAACCATTCACCGCAATGGAACACATGAAATAATCATCGAAAAATCTCGCTTTATCTGTCACTTGATGCGAGTTGCAACCGAACCTGAAGCACAAACATTTATCCAGCAAATAAAAAAAGAACATCGAGATGCGTCACACAATTGTTCTGCATATATAATAGGAGAAAATGACCAATTTCAAAAAGCACAGGATGATGGTGAGCCAAGTGGAACTGCTGGTGTGCCAATGCTAGAAGTTTTAAAAAAGAAAGGTTTAAAAAATATTGCCGTTGTCGTTACTCGATATTTTGGCGGTACTAAACTAGGCGCAGGAGGACTTGTCCGAGCTTATGGAAGTGCAGTCAGTGAAGCCATTCAAACCATTGGCATAGTTGAATGTAAGTTAGCTACTATTCTTGAGTGCACATTCGCATACCCTCTTCTTGAAAAAATCGAGAATGCACTTGAACAAAGAAACTATCAAATCAACCAAAAAGAATTCACAGAAAAAGTAGTACTTCACATTTTTGTCAATAATGATGATTTAACTAGCTTCAGCAATTGGATTACAGAAATCGCCAACGGTCACATTGAAATCCAAGAAGGTCTACAAAAATATAGAGAAAAGGATGTCAATTAGCATGTCCACAAACATATTTTTTCAATTACCTACTACCGTCTCCACAGAAAGAACCATCCTAAGAAAAACAACTTTAGCAGATGCTGCGAATTTATTTGATATTTGGTCAGATAATGAAGTAGCTAAATTTATGAATATCGAAAAATTTTCGACCATTTTACAAGCTGAAGAAATGATTCAAGCAATTGAAAACGAACCAACTGCGTGCAGATACACTATTTTTGACACGATAAATCCACTTCAAGCAATTGGCTCAATCGGAATTAATGATATTAATAAAACTACTGAACTGGTTGAAATTGGCTATGAACTCGCTCAAAAAAATTGGCGTCAAGGATTGATGTTTGAAGTTTTAAATGCGTTTTTAACTACTATAAAGCCGTTTTTACCTTATAAAATCATCACTGCAAAAGTTCTTCCTGAAAACATCGCTTCTATAAAATTACTAAAAAAAATGAGTTTTGAACTTATTTCCACAGGTCAAGAATTAGATTTACATACCGGAAAAATTTGTGAAATTAGTAATTATCGCTTAGCGCTGGGATAGGACTTATATTACATTTTTGAAAGATAGCAACTTTTTTGTATTTTTTTTCTGTTAAATTCTGTATAATAAATAAAAGTTAAAAAATAAAGAAAACGTAAATCAAGCGTAACATTCTTTATTTCAACGAATGATACAATGAAACATAGTAAAGTGACTATAAGGAGAATTAATATATGAATAAAGGCACGGATGACAGCCGAAGAAGCAGCAAGAAATACAAACGTAGACGTAAAATATTATTCTGGATTTTAATACCTATTATGTGCTTAGTATTAGCAGGAGTTGGATATGGAACTTACCTGTTCAGTAAAACAAAACTCGCAGCCGACAATTCCTTTGATAATGTACGAAATGGACAAGCATCCACTCTTCGTTCAAAAGATATTGAGCCCATAAAAGATAGTTTTTCCATTTTAATTATTGGTGTTGATACAAGCGCCAAACGTGAATCTGACGGAAATCCTCGAAGTGATTCACTTATCTTAGCAACATTTAATGTCAAAGATGCCCGTGTAGAAATGACAAGTATTCCTCGTGACTCTTATGTTCATATTCAAGATTCTAAGAAAGACATCGATAAATATACTAAAATAAATGCAGCCCATGCTTATGGTGGACCCGAACTAACGATGCAAACAGTAGAGGAAGAATTCCAAATTCCAATTGATTATTACGTTCGTTTCGACTTTGATGCCTTCCTTAAAATCGTGGACGCATTAGGCGGAATTGATGTAGATGTCCCTGTCAGCTTTACCGAACAAGATTCTAACGACAAAGCTGGGGCAATTACACTCGAAAAAGGGCAACAGCATTTAAATGGAGAACAAGCATTAGCACTTGCCCGCACAAGACATATTGACAGTGATATCGAGCGTGGTAAAAGACAACAATTAATTATTAAATCAATAGTAAGTGAAGCAACCTCCATTTCTTCTATTAGTAAGTATTCCGATATTATCAAAGTTGTTGGAGATAATATGAAAACTAATTTAACTTTTAATCAAATGCTTTCCATTGCAAAATTCGGCATGACCAATAGTATTGATATTAAATCGCTTAACCTTGAAGGTACAGATGCTCCAATGAATGGCATTTATTATTATCAGCTAAATGATGATTCTGTTCAAAGTGTTTCCAATGAGTTTGCTGATGAGCTTGGCATTAAGAAGCCATTTCCAAATGCAGCTCCATATTCTGATGAAAAATCTACTACAACAGAAACTTCTAATTAAAAAACATCCCGAACTTAAAATTAGGTTCGGGATATTTTTTACTATTTTCGTTTTCGGTGGATTTTTTGAAGCAGATTAAGAATAGGACGATAATCTTCTCCAATCAGACCGATAAACTCTACAATAATTTCAATACTAAATATTAATAATACAAGTAGCAACACCGCTCCCCAAGCAGTGGAGAAAGAGAATACAAATCCTGTCATTGAAAATAGTAGAGCCATACAATAAATTAGTAATACCGTTTGTTTTTCTGTAAATCCAAGCGCCATTAATCTATGATGAATATGTGATCTATCAGCAGACGATATCGGCATTCGCGATTTCAACCTACGTACAATTGCAAAGAACGTGTCAGATAAAGGTACTCCCAAAATAATAAGAGGAACTAAAAGTGAAATAAACGTCACATTTTTAAAGCCCATCAGTGATAAAACGGCTATCATATATCCGAGAAATAAAGCCCCAGTATCCCCCATAAAAATACTTGCTGGCGGAAAATTATAAATTAAGAAGGCCGCAACTGCAGCAACAAGAATTAAAGCAACAGGCGCTACAAAGGCATCCTTAAGCAGTAATGCCATACCTGCAATCGTCATTAAAGCAATAATGGAAATACCGCCTGCTAAACCATCTAAACCATCTATCAAGTTCAACGCGTTAACAATCGCTACAATCCAAATAATAGATAATGGAATTGCAAAATAACCAAAGTCTAATTCCCCATAAAAAGGCACATTAATAAAATTAATTGTAATATCTCCCCAAACAGTTACACAAAGTGCCGCTATAATCTGCCCTAACATTTTCCATTTGGGTGATAAATCAAATAAATCATCAATAAAACCAGTGGCAATAACAATTAATGCTCCAAAATAAATCGGAACAAATCCAGACTTATCAATTGGTGCCAAAAGCATCCCAACAGAAAAACTTATAAATATGGCTAGCCCGCCTAAAGTTGCTGTCGTTTTCGTATGCTTATGTCTTTCACGAGGGGTATCAACAGCATTAATACGAAACGCAAACTTCCTTACTATTGGCACCATAACAATACCAACCGCAAAGCTAATCAGTATACTCCATAATAGCAATATTTTTTCAGCTCCGTCCTTTATATAACAAAATTTCTTCTGTTGTTTTTGTATATTTTTGTAGAATGCTAAAATCCAACTCTACACCTATCCCATACCCATCAGGTACATTTAATCCACCATACTCCAACACAAATGCTGGCGAAATAATATCTTCATGGAAATAACGATTTGAAGCAGAGATATCTCCAGGGAAATTAAATTCCGTTCTCGCTGCAAGTGCCACATTATGCGCCCTACCGATACCGGCCTCAAACATTCCACCACACCAAATAAGTAAATCATTTTCAGCGCAATACTTCGTTATCTTAAGCGCCTCGAACATCCCACCAACACGCGCTAGTTTCAGATTAATCGCCTGACAACTTCCCAGTATATGTGCTTGTTTAACATCCTCTAAGGATCTAATATTCTCATCTAAACAAATCCGTGTGTTTATCTGTTTTTGCAACCAAGCATGATTCACAAAATCTTTCGCACCAAATGGTTGTTCAATCATTTCTAATTCAAAATGATCCAGCGCTTTTAATAAGGAGAAATCTTCTATATTATACGCCGAATTCGCATCTGCCATCAACCTTAGATTTGGAAATTTTTCTCGAACAGCCTTAATAAACGCTACATCTTTGTTTGGCTTGATTTTTATTTTCACTCGTTTATAGCCTTCACTCACATATTGATCAACTAACCTAACTAAAGAACCTACATTATCTTGAATCCCTATACTAACTCCAACAGCTAACGTTTTTTTCGTTGCACCAATCATATGAGCTAAGGATTTCTTTTCTGTTTTTGCAAAAGCATCCCATACAGCTAGTTCGACTGCAGCTTTCGCCATTTCATTTCCTTGAATCCAGCCAAACATCTTATTCACTTCTTCTGGAGCAATTATCTCTTTTTGCGCTAACATAGGCAACAAATGCTGTTTAACAATTAAAATAGCTGTTTCTAATGTTTCTTCTGTATAATCTGGTAGCGGAAAAGCTTCTAATTCACCATATCCATATACCCCAGCATCATTCATCAGTTCCACAATATAAAAATCTTTACTCTTTAATTCCCCGTAACTCGTTTTAAATGGATCCAAGAGCGGAATTTCTGCATGAATTAGTCGTGCTTTTTGAAAATACATTCTACTCACCCTTCTTCAAACGCTTGGTTTCTCTTCTAACGACAAGCATAAATTGAGGTATTGCAAAAAAGCGTCTCCATCTTGAAGGATTTGAAAGCAATCGGTAAACCCACTCTAATCTCAATTTTATCCAAATCTTTGGTGCCCGTTTTACGTTGTCAGTCAATACATCAAAACTCCCACCAACACCAATAAATATCCCTTTTTCAAAATGGCTTATTTGCGATAAAATCCACTTTTCTTGTGCTGGAGAACCTAAAGCCACAAAAATAATATCTGGTTTAGCCTCCATAATCTCCTGACCAATTTCTTCACTTTCCAGCGCGTTAAAATAACCATGATGCACACCACAAATTACCGCATTCGGATATTTTTCGGATACTTTCTCTTCTACCATTTGACTAACTTCTGGTTTTGCACCTAAAAAATAACAACGCAGCGGTTTATTTAATAGTCCAACCATTGTATCATATCCAGTAACTCGCTCTTCTAAAGGCGTTCCCAGTTTTTCAGAAGCCATTATAATACCAATCCCATCAGGAACGATATAATCCGCCTGTAGTAAAACTGCTTCAAACTCTTTATCAGTACTAGCATGCATCACAATTTCCGGGTTAGCCGTTACAACAAATTTTCGGTTTCCATTCTGCACATCTTGATAAAGCTGCTCTACAAATCCAGTTTGAGTTATATTATAAAAAGGTATATTTAAAATTGTAACTTCTTTCTTTTTCATATGTATCTCCTAAGAAACTTTATTAAGTATAAGTTTATCATAAAATAGGTATGCTTCCTATTTTTAATCCACAAAAAAGGCTGTAAGTAGCGTTATGCTCTTTACAGCCTTTTGAAATGAAATAAATTAGTCTAGAATTTGTACTTTAACTTGTTTTACTCCCCAATTATAACACTCTTGGACTGAGTTTAAATGCACATCAATTTTGTTTCCTTTGATAGCACCACCAGTATCTGCCGCAATCGCTTCTCCGTATCCTTCAACATAAACTCTTGAACCTAAAGGAATAACAGAAGGATCCACTGCAATAACACGTGGGTTATCGTTTAAATCAATACCGCTTGCTGTCATATGTCCCATACCCGGCTCTTCTTTACTATAAGCAGTTGCGGTAACAGTTACCTCTTTTGAAACATTACCTTGCGATGAAGCAGACTTGCTGGAAGATGATTCATTAGATGAAGTTGATTTTTGTGTTGTTTGAGCAGCTTCTTGTTTGGGTTGTTCTGTGGTATTTGAAGTTGCGTTGCTTTCTTTAGTGGTAGATGGCGCTTGACTACTCACTGCGTTACTTCCAATAGATAATTTTTGTCCAACAATAATTAAATCAGATGAAAGCTTGTTCCAAGATTTTAATTGATTTACAGTTACGCCTTTATCTGATGCGATATGTCCCAGTGTGTCTCCTGCAACAACTGTATATTCGGAATTGCTAGTTGTTGATGTTTGTTTCCCATTGTTCACTTGCAATGTTTGATTCGGAAAGATAATGTCAGAACTTAAATTGTTATCTTGTTTCAATTGATTTATAGAGACATTATTTTCATTCGATATTTTCCAAAGCGAATCACCATCTTGCACTTTATACTCAGCTGCAAAAGCTTGAGTTGAACCTGATCCTGCAATAATTAAACCAGCCGCAATGGCCACTACTGTTTTTTTCATGTAATTATTTTCCCTCCTTGATAACTTTCGAGGATAATCGTACCATACGAAACTAGCGACTTGGTTACTAAAAAATTAAGCATATATGACAGCTAACAATTCAGCAGCAGTTTATTTGCAATATTTGTAAATTACCGTTATTGTCTGATTTTTCTTATGATTGGCTTCACAATTAGCTTTATCCACTTCGACACAAGGCGCGGTTATCGTTTGCTATTTCAGGAAGCAACCTAAAAAAACTTCACTTACTGAACCTAAAATTCTTATTTGAATAAATTTGGAAAATTTTCCCATTACAAATTATGCCCAAAAAATCTGTTATTTTGGCATTTTCCATCTAAATTTATAGATATCACGTGCGAAAATCGGTCCTTTATAACAAAGTATTACACGATTCTTCCTCATCTTGGGAAATATTAATAACTTGCTCTTCCTTATTCCTACTAGATAAATACCTGATTTGATGAACAAGCACCTCAGTAATATATATTTTTTGCTCTTCTTTATTTAGATAATTTCTAGATTGTAATTCACCAACTACACCTATTAATTGCCCTTTGCTACAGAATTCCGCTGTCGCTTCGGCTCTTTTACCCCAAATGACACATTGAATAAAGTCTGCATCATTATCTACACGTTTATTTTTTCCAAAACGATTCAAAGCAAGCGTTAAATTCAACACAGCTTTATCCTCCGTGGTCCATTTTAATTCTGGCTCCTTTGTCAAACGTCCTACTAAAGTTACTTGATTAATCATCATATCGCCTCTTTCTTTTGGTGTATAGCGATTATATTAGATAAATATTTCTTTGTACAATTGTTAAAAAGGTATTTTAAGTATATTTATAAGAGCTAAAACACCTTTTTATCTAGCTGAAATTCACTATTTCTCATATTCCAAGAGACATTAAAATACTATTTTAGTAAATTGCAGCTTTTTTTTGCACATGCTATTCTGAACACATGAAAAAACACCAAAACCCTTTTAGGGTTTCAGTGCTTCTTTAATTACTCTGGTAAATCTGTTAAGGCAAACATAATTTCTGCTTCACAAACCAAGTCACCTTCGACAGTTGCTTTCACTTTTGCTTTTGCAATAGCACCTCTCATACGAGTAATCTCTGCTTCAAGTAAAAGTTGGTCACCAGGAATTACTTGGCGTTTAAAACGACATCCGTCAATTCCTGCAAACAAACCAATTTTACCTTTATTATCTTCACTTTGCATCATGGCAATGCCACTCGTTTGAGCCAATGCTTCAACTATTAATACACCAGGCATTACCGGATATTCAGGGAAATGTCCATTAAAGAATTCTTCATTGGCAGTAACATTTTTTATAGCTGTCACCTTTTTCCCTTCTTCAATAGAGATAACTCTATCAACCAGTAAAAATGGATAACGATGAGGTAAAATTTCTTTGATTTTTTTTATATCTAACATAAGAATCCTCCAAATTTAGTATTAGAACCAACCACGCTTTTTAGCAGTAAGCGAGTCAAGTAAAATGCCAGTACCAAGTGCTACAACATCTAGTGGGTTTTCTGTGATTAAAACAGGAACTTTCAATTGTTCAGCCATTAATTCATCTAAACCATGCAGCAAAGATCCACCGCCCGTCATGATTACCCCCCGATCAATTATATCAGCAGAAAGCTCTGGTGGAGTTTGTTCAAGAACTTGTTTGGCAGCAAGTACCATTAAATGTAATGAATCATGAATAGCTTCTTCCACTTCTGAGCTACTAATTGAAATTGTTTTAGGTAGACCACTCACTAAATCTCTACCACGAATGTCCATTGTTTCTTCCTTGGAGCCTGGATTTGCAGTTCCAATAGTTATTTTGATATTTTCAGCAGTGCGTTCCCCGATAAGCAGATTATATTTGCGCTTTATGTAATTTAGTATATCAGAATCCCACCTATTACCTGCGACTTTTACAGATTGACTTGTTACAATATCACCCATAGATAACACTGCTACATCAGCTGTACCACCACCGATATCAATAATCATATTACCAGAAGGCTCAAAAATTTCCATTCCTGCACCAATAGCAGCAACTTTAGGCTCTTCTTCTAAAAACACTTGTTTTCCACCACTCTTTTCAGCCACTTCTCGGATAGCTTTTTGTTCGACAGAAGTAATATTAGTTGGGCAACAAATTAAAATACGAGGCCGAGAAAAAAATGTTTTTAAATTTAGTTTTTGTATAAAGAAACGTAGCATTTCTTGCACAATATCAAAATCAGCAATGACTCCATCTTTCATAGGTTTTATTGCTGTTATATCTTCTGGAGTTCTACCAACCATATCTCTAGCCTCTGTTCCAACTGCTAGAACTTCACCGGTCTTATTATTTATAGCAACAACAGCAGGTTCATTAACAACAATTCCTCTTCCCTTTACATGAATTAATACATTGGCTGTACCTAAGTCGATACCAACATCCTTTGCCATTTATAACTTAACTCCTTTCGTGGTGTATTCCTATTTTTACATCTCATTTTGAATTATAGCATAATTTATGATGTGCCGAAATGAATATTTCATGATAAAATGTTTTTTCATAAAAAAAAAACCATATCTCAAAGATACGGTTTTCACAATTCATTTATTAAAATAATGAAGCTAAGTTTTTCATATCAACTTTAGAATCGTCTACACGTTCCACATCTGCACCAAGAGATTGCAGTTTTCCATGGAAGTTATTGTAGCCTCTATCTAAATATTTCAACTCAGTAACTTGAGTATATCCGTCAGCCACTAGACCCGCAAGAATAAGCGCTGCCGCTGCACGTAAGTCTGTTGCTGCAACTTCTGCTCCTTGTAATTTTGCTGGACCGGAGATAATAACAGAATGTCCTTCAATTTTCATGTCCGCATTCATTCTACGCATTTCTTCAACATGCATAAAACGATTTTCAAAAACAGTTTCGGTCATAATACTTGTACCTTCACTTAACATTTGGATAACCATCATTTGAGATTGCATATCAGTTGGAAAACCTGGATGCGGCATCGTTTTAACATCAACAGCTTTCAACTTATCTGGACCAATAACACGAATGCCATTATCTTCTTCGATAATTTGAACGCCCATTTCTTCTAGTTTAGCAATCAGTGAACTAATATGCTCAGGAACTGCATCTTCAATTAAAACATTTCCACCAGTAATCGCAGCAGCAATCATAAATGTACCTGCTTCAATACGGTCCGGAATAATAGAATGTTCTGTAGCTGTTAGTTCCTTTACACCTTCAATCCTAATTACTTCTGTTCCTGCACCAATAACTCTGGCTCCCATTTGATTAAGGAAGTTTGCCAAGTCAACAATTTCTGGTTCACGAGCAACATTTTCAATTATCGTTGTTCCCTCTGCTAAAGTAGCAGCCATCATGATATTTTGAGTTGCACCTACACTTGGGAAATCTAAGTAAACCTTAGCTCCAACTAATTTTTCTGCAGTTGCTTCAATATAGCCATTTTCAATTTTCACAATTGCTCCCATGGCTTCAAAACCTTTTAAATGTAAGTCAACTGGTCTTGAACCAATCGCACATCCTCCTGGCAAAGCTACACGAGCAGAACCAGTGCGAGCTAAAAGTGGACCCATTACAACAATTGAAGCACGCATTTTACGCACATACTCAAAAGGTGCATCCGATGTAATATCTCCAGTTGCATCAACAGTAACCTCATCATTTACAAAAGAAACGTCTGCATTTAGGTATTTAAGTACCTCATTAATTGTGAATACATCAGACAAATTTGGGACATTTTTCAATACGCTAGTACCTTTACTCGCAAGTAATGTAGCAGCAATCACCGGTAATACAGCATTTTTGGCACCTTCCATTTTCACAGAACCATTTAACTGTTTTCCACCGCGCACAATAATTTTTTCCAAAAAGAACCCCTCCGCGTTACTAATAACTAAATCATTTATCGAATTTTATTAATAAAAATTTAAATTTAAAACATATCCTAGTAATTCTACCACTTATTACCATAAAATATCAACTGATTTTAACCTAATATTAAAGTTGTTTTAAGCTTCTATTAATTTTTACTACTATTCAAGTATTTTACCCGATAAAATTAAGCAATTGTTTAGAAGCTCCTAAATAGTCTAAGAAGAAATTGCTTAGTGTATATCCAAGTGCAATGGAAATGATAACAAATAATAGTCTAGCTTGTGTTACATGATTTTTCTTTATAAATTTTTCATAGTTAATTGCTTGTAATGCCCAAAAGGTAATCACAATAAATAGTAAATGTGAGATGATGACGATATACGGTGATTCCATAATAATATTATACAATTCTGTTCGCTCCTCATATTTTGCTATTACTCATTTTAACAAATACTATCCTAAAAAAACAGTTAACACACTTATTAAATAAAAAACTTCCTGGCTTTGCAACCAGGAAGTATCGTTAGATTTAATTATGTTCTTTCGCATGGATTCTGTTAATCGCTCTTTGAAGTGCAAGTCTAGCCATTACTTCATCCACTTTTTGTTCTTTTGCTCGGCTAAGTTCATTTTCTGCGCGTTCTTTTGCTTTTTCAGCACGATTGATATCAATATCTTCTTCGCGCTCAGCAGTATCCGCTAGAATATTGACTTCTTCACCGTTTACTTCCATAAAGCCACCACCTACAGCGACCCATTCCTCACCAGACTCTACTTTCAAACGAACTACATCGATTTTGAGTGGAGCAACTAGTGGAACATGTCCAGGTAGAATACCAAGTTCACCTGCTTTTGTTCGAGCAATAACCATTTGAGCAACGCCTTCATAAACAGGGCCGTCTGGAGTAACGATACTAACTTTTAATGAACCCATACGTATTTCCTCCTGTTTTTATCAGACTTCAACGCCCATGTCTTTTGCTTTTTCAAGAACATCCTCAATGCGGCCAACTGAACGGAAAGCATCTTCTGGAATATGGTCGTATTTTCCGGCTAACAAGTCTTTAAATCCTTTAACAGTTTCTTTAACAGGAACGTAAGAACCTTTTTGACCTGTAAATTGTTCTGCTACGTGGAAATTTTGTGATAAGAAGAATTGTACACGACGCGCACGAGAAACGGATTGTTTATCTTCATCGGATAATTCATCCATACCTAAGATTGCAATGATATCTTGAAGTTCTTTGTATCGTTGTAATAAGCGTTGTACTTCCGTTGCTACTGCATAGTGTTCTTCCCCAACGATATCTGGAGAAAGTGCACGTGATGTGGAAGCAAGCGGGTCTACCGCAGGGTAAATACCTTGTTCAGTTAATTTACGTTCTAAGTTAGTGGTTGCATCTAGATGGGCGAAAGTGGTTGCCGGAGCTGGGTCAGTATAATCATCGGCTGGCACGTAAATCGCTTGAATAGAAGTAACAGAACCAACATTAGTTGAAGTGATACGTTCTTGTAATTGTCCCATTTCGGTAGCTAGGGTTGGTTGATAACCTACTGCAGATGGCATACGACCTAGTAAAGCCGAAACCTCTGAACCAGCTTGAGTAAAACGGAAAATATTATCAATGAATAGAAGTACATCTTGGTGTTCTTCATCACGGAAATATTCAGCAATTGTAAGACCTGTTAAAGCTACACGCATACGAGCACCTGGTGGTTCGTTCATTTGGCCAAATACCATGGCAGTTTTTTCAATTACACCAGAGTCTTTCATTTCAAAGTAAAGATCGTTCCCTTCACGAGTACGTTCTCCAACACCAGCGAACACAGAAATACCACCATGTTCTTGCGCGATATTATGAATAAGTTCTTGGATTAAAACGGTTTTACCAACACCTGCTCCACCGAATAAGCCAATCTTACCACCTTTTAAATATGGGGCAAGCAAGTCTACAACTTTAATTCCTGTTTCAAGGATTTCAGTAGTTGTTGCTAATTGGTCAAACGTTGGAGCTTCACGGTGAATTTTATTCCGTTTGATATCGTTTGGAAGTGGCTCATCCAAATCGATAGTGTTTCCTAATACGTTAAATACACGACCAAGTGTTACTGTACCAACTGGAACTGTAATAGGGCTTCCAGTATCAATAACTTCCATACCTCTTTGAACACCATCAGTTGATGCCATTGCAATTGTACGAACAACGTCATCACCTAATTGAATGGCTACTTCTAAAGTAAGATGGCTAGTTGGCGCTTCTTCTGCATCAGATTTATATTCAATAACTAGGGCGTTGTAGATTTCAGGTAAATTTCCACCTTCAAATTTAACGTCTACAACTGGACCCATAACTTGGATTACTTGTCCTTTAGACATGCAATTATTCCTCCTCACTTACCTTCCCAACATTGGGACGCTATAAGAAACGCCGACTCTTATTCTAGTGCGGCTGCTCCTCCGACGATTTCGGTAATTTCTTGCGTGATCGCAGCTTGGCGAGCACGATTATATTGTAGTGATAAGTCACTGATTAAATCGGATGCATTATCTGTCGCGCTTCTCATGGCAGTCATACGGGCAGCATGTTCAGCGGCTTTGGCATCCAGAAGTGCTCCGAAAATTAGGCTTTCGACATATTGCGGTAATAATACTTCCAGAATTTCTTGTTCAGAAGGTTCAAATTCGTATGTAGTTAAAACAGCATCCGTTTCTGTACCTTTTTCGTGAAATTCTGTAAGTGGTAGCAATTGCTCTTTTCTCAGCTCACTAGAAATAGAATTGATATGGTGATTATAGTAAATGAAAACCTCGTCATAAACACCATCTTCAAACATTTGAACTGTGTTACTAGCAATATCTTTAATTTCCGCAAATACCGGATGATCCGTAATACCTTGTACTTCTAAAACAACGTTCATTTGACGCGCTTTAAAGAAGTCACGAGCGGATCTTCCCACAGTGATTATTGCATATTCATCACTAGACTTATGCTTTTTATTAATTTCTTGAAATACCTCTTTAATAACAGAACTATTGTAAGAACCTGCAAGTCCTGTATCAGAAGTAAGTACGATATACCCAGTACGATGAACAGGTCTTGATACAAGCATTGGATGATCGCTACTGTTGCCAGTGCTAGCAACATGTGTCACTACGTCTTTAATTTTAGAAACATATGGCTCATATGAACGAGCATTTGATTCTGCACGACCTAGTTTAGCTGCTGAAACCATTTGCATTGCTTTTGTAATTTGACTTGTTTTACGAGTAGAGGTTATTCGTTGTTTGATATCGATTAAAGATGCCAAAGATTTTCACCACCTTTGAATTTATTCCGTGCCTAAATTATTTTTCTTCAGAAGGAACAAATGTATTTTTAAATTCTTTTAATGCCGCCTCAAGTTTTGCTTCATCAGGAAGTTTTTTCGTTGTACGAATTTCTTCCAAAAGCTCTGGACGATTATGATCAAACCATGTATTCATTTCAGACTCAAAACGCAGCACATCATGAACTGGTACATCATCCAGATATTTATGAACAAGCGCATAAAGAATCAATACTTGTTTTTCAACTTTCAAAGGTTTGTGTAAATCTTGTTTTAGAACTTCTACTGTACGTTTACCACGTTCTAGTTTCGCACGAGTAGCTGCATCTAAGTCCGAACCGAATTGCGAGAATGATTCTAGCTCACGGTAAGCTGCAAGATCTAGACGAAGTGTTCCGGCAACAGTTTTCATTGCTTTAATTTGCGCAGATCCACCAACACGGGATACAGAAAGACCGGCATTAATAGCTGGACGTACTCCGGAGAAGAATAAATCCGATTGCAAGAAGATTTGACCATCAGTAATGGA
Organism: Listeria ivanovii subsp. londoniensis; assembly: GCF_000763495.1. Classification (GTDB taxonomy): domain Bacteria; phylum Bacillota; class Bacilli; order Lactobacillales; family Listeriaceae; genus Listeria; species Listeria londoniensis. The sequence continues at coordinate 2,759,664 of NZ_CP009576.1, forward strand.
AATAACGTTTGTAGGAATATAAGCAGAAATATCCCCGGCTTGTGTTTCTACGAATGGAAGAGCTGTGATGGACCCGCCACCTAAGCTATCATTTAATTTCGCAGCACGTTCAAGTAAACGCGAGTGCAAGTAGAAAACATCCCCTGGATAAGCTTCACGACCTGGAGGACGACGAAGTAATAGGGACAGCTCACGATAAGCAGCTGCTTGTTTAGATAAATCATCATATACAACTAATACGTGTTTGCCGTTATACATGAATTCTTCAGCCATTGCAACACCAGCATAAGGAGCCAAATATAAAAGTGGCGCCGGTTGAGAAGCTGCCGCAGTAACAACGATTGTATAATCAAGCGCACCGTGATGACGCAAAGTTTCTACCGCATTACGAACAGTTGATTCTTTTTGACCAATTGCAACATAGATACAAATCATATCTTGATCAGCTTGGTTTAGAATAGTATCGATTGCAACAGATGTTTTACCTGTTTGACGGTCACCGATGATTAATTCACGTTGACCACGACCAATTGGAACAAGTGCATCAATTGCTTTAATCCCTGTTTGTAATGGTTCATTAACCGATTGACGTTGCATAACTCCAGGCGCTACCGCTTCAATCGGACGAGTTCCAGTTGTTTCAATTGGACCTAAACCATCAACTGGTTGACCTAATGAGTTAACTACACGCCCAATAAGAGCTTCCCCAACAGGAACTTCCATAATTTTACCGGTACGACGAACTTCATCGCCTTCGCGGATTTCCGTGTAAGGACCTAAAATAATGATACCAACATCATTCGTTTCTAAGTTTTGGGCCATACCCATTACACCATTTGAGAACTCTAACAATTCACCAGCCATTGCATTATCAAGTCCATGAGCACGTGCAATACCATCACCAATGTAGGTAACGGTACCAACATCACTCACTTTTAGTTCTGAATGATAATTTTCAATCTGCTGTTTTATGATTGAGCTGATCTCTTCAGCCTTAATGCTCATTAATTTCACCCCTCGTTAAACGGGAACTAAGCTTTAATTTGCCGTTCCATGTCTTTTAATTTCGTTTTTAGACTGTCATCATATATGCGGGTTCCAATAACCACTTTGACTCCTCCAAGAAGGGATTTATCAATATGATTTTGAATGTTTAATTTTGTTTTGTTCATTTTCGCAGCAAATACTCTCGAGAGCGCCGTAAGTTCTTGTTCAGAAAGTGGGACAACAGAGTAAACATCTGCATCCGCAATTCCTCGCAAGTCATTTACGCGTTTTTGATATACATCTACAATAACAGAAAGATAATCTTCTCTATTACGGTCAATTAAAAGAAAAATAAAATCTTTTAAAGTTGGGTTTACTGTATCAAAAACAGCGCTAGCAAGATTTTTCTTTTGCTCGGTCGTGAAAGTAGGATTTTCAAGTAATTTCACAAAATCTTTATTTTCATTTAGTGCTGATTTTAATTCCTTTAATTCTTCGGAAAAAACATCTACCAAATCATTATCTTGTGCTACTTGAAAAAGCGCATTGGCATAGCGACCTGCAACTTCCAAATCTTTACTCATTTTCCATCCCCTAGCCTTTCGATATAATCTTGGATAAGATTAGATTGTTCTTTTTCATCCAGATTTTTTTCGATGACTTTCGAGGCAATAAGAACTGATAATGAACCGACTTGTTCACGAAGCGCAGAAATAGCATCTTCTTTTTCACGAGCAATATCAGTTTTTGCTTCTTCTTTTATACGTTCTGATTCACGTCTAGCAGTTTTTACAATTTCTTCACGTTCTTTTTCACCAAGCAGTTTTGCATTCTCAATCATTGTTTGAGATTCAACACGCGCTTGTTGTAAAACACTTTTTTGTTCAGCAAGTAATTGTTCTGCCTGTGCACGACTTTCTTCTGCTGCATCAATTTCAGAACCAATATGCTCTTCACGCTCTTTCATAATACCCATAAGCGGTTTCCAAGCATAGATTCGGATTAAAACCAGCAAAATCGCGAAAGCAAAAAGTGTAAAGAATGAATCGCCAAACGTAAACGCGGAACCAATTACTAAATGTGGTTGTAACACGCCAGTTCACTCCTTTCTATACATTCGCTTCAATTATTCGTTCCAAAGAAAGAGATGGATGCATTCTCCATTACTCTCTAATTATTTATTAATAACCATGAACGCAATAACAACAGCGATGATAGGAAGGGCCTCAACTAACGCAACACCAACGAACATGATTGATTGTAGCATAGAACGCGCTTCTGGTTGACGCGCAACACCCTCGACAGTTTTTGATACAATAAGACCATTACCAATACCCGCACCTAATGCACCTAATCCAACAGCAATAGCAGCTGCAATAACACCTAATGACATATAATTATCCTCCTAGTTTTTCCAAATTATTTTTTAATATTTTTATGAGTGACTTAAATGAAAGTTAGTTTAATGTTCGTCACTGACCTTATGTGACATGTAAACCATTGTCAGCATAGCGAAAATGTACGCTTGAATTGCCCCAATAAAGACAGAAAAACCTTGCCAAACTATCGCAGGAATTATCGCAAGCACACCAACAAATATATTAATATGAGCAAGTTGTGTTGCAATAATGGTTAACAGAACTTCGCCGGCAAAAATATTACCGTAAAGACGTAAACCAAGCGTTAATGTATTAGCAAATTCCTCTACTAATTTAAGTGGGAATAAAAATTTCATTGGACTTAAGTAAGTACCAACAAAGTAATGCTTGAAACCACGCATTTTAACACCGTAATAGTGCGTTAAACCAAGAACCATTATCGCAAGTGTTAATGTGACAATTGGATCTGCTGTAGGGGAACGCCACCAAACTTCGCCATCTACTGCGATTTGAAATGGTAGTCCGAGCATATTAGCTACAAATACGAACATTAATATCGTAATGCCTAGCACATGGAATCTCCCACCGGTTTTCCAATCCATATTACTCTTGATAATACCTCTAACAAAATCCATAACCCATTCAATGAAGTTCTGCTTTCCAGTAGGACGCCGTTGCAGATTTCTGGTACAGATAATGGCTATTAGGAGAACGATGACACAAGTTACAGTGATCATCAATATGTTCGATAGATTAAAGTCGATCCCCAATAGGCTTATCGTTGGAAATTCCTCTTCCAATTAGGTTCACCCCTCTCTTTGTAAAAACTTTTTTCTGCGGTACATGGAATATGCAAAAAAATCTAGAAAAATAATGGCATATGCAAGCCCAAGTCCGATTACCATGCTATAAACATGAAAATATTCCGGCAGTTGCGTCGCTATAACTGTAGCAAATAGCACACTTCCCATTCTGACTGTCATTCCCATACCATAAAAAGAACGGTTTTCAGCCACAGCTCTAGTCATTGATTGTGTTCTCCTCATTAATAACCAGTAGTTAAACCAGCCGACGATTAATCCCAATTTAAGCCCAAGAAAAATATGTATATAAGGGGTTAAAAACCATCCACAAAGACAAACACCAATAAAAAGAACCATATACTTTTGGTGACGATGATACATGCCAATTAGCGATTCTAACATTCGGGGCGCAATCCTTTCTTTTAAAAAGATTTTTATCCAAGTAACCAATCTGAAACCTCAAGGGAGTAAGTTCGTCTTGTGAAAGTAGACACATTTCCCCTTATTCATTCCAATCCCAAACACACATGAAAGCCTTATCAGCGTGTCAGTTCTTAGCATACAACAGCCAAAAGAGAAAAGTCAATACACTTTCACAAATAGTGCGTATATCTAATACTAATAGTACCACAACACAACCAATTCATAAAAGAATAGCTTACTTTTTCGATGTTTTTTTAATTTCAAATTTTATCCGTTTCTTAGATTGCTCCGCCAGAAATTTTTTTGTCTATTTAACAGCAATCAACACCTCCGTAATCATTAGGAAAACTTACGGTTGTTCGTGTGGGATTTCACAAAAACATCCAAAACTATCTTTCTCGCATAAATAAAAAAACTTCTACCATAATTGGTAAAAGAATTCGATACGATTATTCGCAAATTTCGCGACCGAAAGTTCTTTTCCCAAGAAAAAGAACGGAAAAAACAGCCGATGCTCACGAGAAGTGAGATGCATTTTGATATCTAATGCCCGTATAGATTCCAATTCAGTCAGCGCAAACCTCACGCCGGCGGGATTGTGATGAATACTGAGAGCAGTTTTCTATCCCTATGCTTCCAAAAAGCTATTTTTTGGGCTCTTATATTAATAACATTGTCCATCTTATCACATGTAATATAAAAGAACTAGCGAAATTTGAGGGTGTAACATATCTGTAACAATAAGGCGCTTTCATTCTAGAGAAAGGAAAAAAACTAGACTTTTATTGCCTAGTTTTTTGATTCATTAACTAATAAAATCAACCGGTCGTTTCGTTTCATTGAATTGACTTTTGATTGCTTCTAGAATTCTGCTAGCTGCAAAACCATCACCATATGGATTTGCAGCTTTTGCCATTTTATCATGGAGTTCCTGGTTATCAAGTAAATCTAACGCTTCCTTTATCAGGGATTCTTTTTGCGTCCCAACTAGTTTGAGTGTTCCAGCTTGGATTCCTTCTGGACGTTCAGTGGTATCACGTAATACTAATACTGGTACGCCCATTCCAGGAGCCTCTTCTTGTACACCACCCGAATCAGTAAATACAAGATAAGCTTTGCGTAAAAAGTTATGAAAATCAATAGCATCTAGTGGTTCAATCAAATGGATTCGGTCATGACCACCAAGAATTTTAATGGCTTTCCCTCTCACTTCCGGGTTTAAGTGCATCGGATATACTATTTCCACATCTTCACGACTTTCGACAATTTCCCGAACAGCTTCAAACATTCCTTGCATAGGAGCTCCAAGATTCTCCCTGCGATGCGCCGTCATTAAAATTAATCGATTTTTACCAAGATTTTCCAGAATTGGATGATGATAATTTTTTTGTACAGTTGTTTTTAGTGCATCAATCGCCGTATTACCTGTAACAAAAATAGTAGCTGGATCTTTTCCTTCTGCTAACAAATTTTCTTTCGCTTGTTTTGTTGGAGAAAAATGCATATCTGCTAAAACTCCAGTTAATTGGCGATTCATTTCTTCTGGAAACGGCGAATACTTATTCCATGTTCTAAGACCAGCTTCCACATGTCCAAGTTTTTTTTGTTGATAAAATGCAGCTAACCCTGCAGCAAAACTAGTCGTTGTATCACCATGGACTAATACGATATCTGGATTCTCAGCAGCGATTACTTCATTAATGCCATTCATCACACGAGAAGTAATATCCGCGAGCGTCTGACCTTTTTTCATTATATCTAAATCTATATCAGGTTTTATTTGAAAAATTTCAAGTACTTGGTCTAGCATTTCCCGATGTTGTGCTGTTATGACTACAGTTGATTCAAATGTTTCTGGTTCTTTTTCTAATGCTAAAACCAGTGGTGCCATCTTAATTGCCTCTGGTCTTGTTCCAAAAATACTCATCACTTTAATCTTAGCCAAACGACATCCTCCTCATAAAAAAACTCCTCTGAAATAGCTCGACAAAAAATTCTTCAGCCTACTTATTTTAAAGTAATGCTGGTAATAAATTCCTTATCTCACTAAATCGAGGAGATTGTTAATTATTTAGTTCCAAATAATCTATCGCCAGCATCTCCTAAGCCTGGACGGATATAACCATTCTCGTCTAGCTTCTCATCTAAGCCAGCTACATAAATTTCTACGTCTGGATGAGCTTCTTGAAGAGCTTTAACGCCTTCTGGAGCAGCTACTAGACACATGAATTTCATATTGCGAGCACCACGTTTTTTCAGACAGTCAATTGCCATGATTGCAGATCCGCCTGTTGCAAGCATTGGGTCTACAACGATGAAAAGGCGTTCTTCTACGTCAGAAGGTAATTTCACAAAATATTCTACTGGTTCAAGTGTATCATGATCACGATAAAGACCAACATGCCCTACTTTTGCAGCTGGGATTAGTTTTAAAATACCGTCTTGCATTCCAAGTCCCGCTCTAAGAATTGGCACAACACCAAGTTTTTTACCCGTAAGTGTTTTTGCTGTCGTTGTTTGTAGTGGTGTTTCTACTTGAGTATCTTCTAACTCCATATCTCTTGTGATTTCATAAGCCATCAGTGTTGCGACTTCATCTACAAGTTCGCGGAATGCTTTTGTTCCAGTATTTTTATCTCGAATAATTGTTAGTTTGTGTTGTACTAACGGGTGATTTATAACATGTACATTTGCCATCGATTCGCTCGCTCCTTTGATATTGAAAATTTCCTTCTCTTATTGTATCAGAACAGGACACAAGTGCAAGGATTAATTTGTCCCACACGAAAAAAACCGGTTTTCTCTAGTATTTATAGAAAAAACCGGATTACTTATTTTATAAACTTGGATAAAGCGGATATTCATTAGTTAAAATTCCTACGCGTGCTTTTACGCTAGCTAAAACTTCTTCGTCATCTAAATTATGAAGTACTTCTGAAATCAACACGCCAACTTTTTCAATAGCAACTTCATCAAAGCCTCGCGTAGTAACAGCGGCAACACCTACACGAATACCACTAGTCACAAATGGACTTTCTGTTTCAAATGGAATGGTATTTTTATTAACAGTAATACCAACTTCATCTAGCACTTTTTCGGCAGCTTTCCCAGTTAAGCCAAGCGGTTTTAAATCAATTAATAATAAATGATTATCCGATCCACCAGTTAAAACAGGAACATTGTTCGCTTCTAAAGTTTCCGCTAATTTTTTCGAATTTCGAATAATTTGTTCGCAATAAGTAGTGAATTCTGGTTGAAGCGCTTCGCCAAATGCTACTGCTTTTGCTGCGATAACATGCATTAGCGGTCCACCTTGAATCCCAGGGAAAATGGATTTGTTTAATTTCGCTTCCCATTCTGCTTTTGCTAAAATCATTCCACCGCGAGGTCCACGAAGCGTTTTATGTGTGGTGGTCGTTGTAAAGTCTGCATAAGGAACTGGATTTTGATGTAAGCCTGCTGCAACAAGACCAGCGATATGCGCCATATCAACCATTAAGTACGCGCCGACTTCATCCGCGATTTTACGGAATTTAGCAAAATCAATGCTTCGAGGATATGCGCTTGCCCCAGCAACAATCATTTTGGGTTTATGCTTTAGAGCTGCCTCACGAACAATATCATAATCAATTTGTTTTGTATCTTCGCGAACACCATACTCAACAAAATGGTATAATGCGCCACTAAAATTCACCGGACTACCATGAGTTAAATGCCCCCCATGTGAGAGATTCATACCAAGAACTGTATCCCCTGGTTCAAGAACAGCATGGTAAACAGCCATATTTGCTTGAGCACCTGAGTGAGGTTGAACATTAGCATATTCAGCACCAAATAATTTTTTCGCCCGGTCACGCGCTAAATCTTCCACAATATCAACAAATTCACATCCACCATAATAACGTTTTCCTGGATAGCCTTCTGCATATTTATTCGTTAGTACAGATCCCATTGCTTCCATTACTTGCTCACTAACAAAATTCTCAGATGCGATTAATTCGATATTTGCACGTTGTCTACCAAGTTCTAACTTAATTGCATCAAAAACTTCCTTATCTTGCCTTTGTAAATAGACCATCTGTGGACCCCATCCTTTTCTGATAAATTTTTCAAGTGAACTATTATGTATTATCTCTAATAATTACTTAAAATCACTAGAAAAGCAAGCATTTTAGAACAAAAAAACGCAAAATCCGATAGTGAAGCGCTTCACTTATAAAAAACGTTCGGAAATTGCACTTTTTAGCTCATAATAGGTTATTTCATACTGCTCGATAGATCCGCCATATGGATCAGGAATATCTGTTTCATCCAGTGAGATAAGTTTGATTTTATCTTTTGCTTTTGGAAAGCGATTTTTTAGTTCTTGCAAATGAATTGTTGTCATAACATAAATTTCTTCCGCCCAGTTAATATCTGTTTGATCAATATTTTTAGCTTGGTGGCTTGTATCTAAACTCATTTGTTCAAGAATTTCTCGTGAATTTTCAGAAATCGCAGCTCCAGTTATTGCATGAGTTCCCGCTGAACGAACTTCTAAATCTGGTCTTATTTCCTTTAAAATTTTTTCAGCTAGAGGGCTTCTGCATGTGTTTCCGGTGCATACAAATAAAATATTCATTCGCTAATCCTCCGATTTCCAGCTGCTTTTTCTAAACGATTCATTACTGCAGCTCCTAATTCTGTTTCAGGATAGACTTCTGCAAAAATCATATCAACTTCCACATGATCAAACGCTCGTAGTCCTTTGTAAAGTTGGTTAGCAATTTCTGCCATTGAACTAATACTTCCCGTTGATTGGATAATTGCATTTGTAGTTAATCCTTCGATAAGTTCTTCGGTCGCTAATATTCCTATTTTTTTATGGGCAGCTTCTGCTTTATTTATTTCCTTTTGCCAAAATTCTTTTGAACCTTCAATTAAATAAACTGGTGCTTTAGGGGCGTAATGTGTGTATTTCATGCCTGGTGCTTTTGGTTTTTCTGTTTCTTTTGTATCATTGGTCGCTAATTCGACTGGACCAATAATTTGCTCAATTTGCTCTTTAGTAATACCGCCTGGTCGAAGTATTACAGGAATTTCTGCTGAACAATCAATTACAGTAGATTCTACACCTACTCCTGTTTCGCCCCCATCAATAATTCCAGCAATTTCTCCATCTAAATCTTCTATAACATGACTTGCAGTGGTTGGACTTGGTTTACCTGAACGATTAGCACTTGGGGCAGCAACTGGGAGGCCAGCTTCTTTAATTAATGCCAAACTTACAGGATGTTCAGGCATCCGCACTCCTACTGTGGATAAACCGGCCGAAACATTGCTCGCTAAGGTATCTTTTTTTAAAGGGAGAATAACTGTTAACGGGCCTGGCCAGAAATTTTCCATTAGTTGCATGGCTTTTTGTGGATAACTTGCTACAAAAATATCCATCTGCTCACGACTAGCAATGTGGACAATAAGTGGGTTATCAGAAGGACGTCCCTTTGCCATATATATTTTTTTTATCGCTGCCTGATTCGTCGCATCTGCTCCTAAACCATATACCGTTTCAGTTGGAAAGGCTACACACTCGCCATTTTGTAGCAGTTTAGCCGCTTTTTCATAAACTGATTTATTTGATTGTTGCTTATTTATTTTCCAATGGATGGTTTGCATTAAATTCCAGTCCCCTTTACATAACTTCTACTATATTTTAACGTTTTCTTGTTTATTTTTACAGCATTGTTTTTTATTTTTTGTATTTTGTTGATTTTAAACACGAGTTATCCCCAAACTGTGGATAATAACTTTGTCAATGGGGATAACTTATTGTGAATTGTGGATAATTCGTAAAGATAAGTAAAAAAGCCATTTTATTTATTAAAATTTGATTAAAAAATTTTTTTGCACAACATTTTATCCACAGTTTTGTGGATAACTTAAAAATAAAAATGACGTCCCCATTACGGAAACGTCTTTATATCAATATATTTGAGCATGTTACATAGCGATCTTTGGAATTTATATCTTTGTGGATAACCACAGCGGAATGTGGATAACTTTTTTGGAATAATTGTTTTACTTTTTCCCCTTGTGTATAACCTATTTCTACTCCCACCCAAAAAGAAGGATTTAAGACAAATTTCAGGTCAGCTACAAAACGTTCATAGATTGCAAAACCATCATTCTCTGCAAAAAGAGCAAGCGCTGGCTCATTTTTTAAAACGTAATCTGACATTGTTTCTTTTTCAGCTTCTGAAATATATGGCGGATTAGCTAAAATCATATCGAAATGCTCGCCATGTTGTTTGAATGCTTCAAGCAAATCCGTTTCAACAAAGCGCACATCCGCATTTAACAATAAGGCATTCTTTTTCGCAATGGCAAGCGCTGGACCTGAAATGTCTGCAGCAGTCATTGCTATATTGGGAAATGCTTTCTTTAGTGCAATCGCAATAATGCCGCTACCAGTACAGACATCTAGCACTGCTGGTAAAGGATTCTTATTTAAAAAAGCTTCCGCACAAGCGACTAATTCTTCTGTTTCCGGGCGCGGAATAAGCACATCTTCGGTCACTAAAAAATCATAACCATAAAAAGGTGCTGTTTTTAAGATATATTGCACTGGCTCACCTGCTAAATATCGTTCAAAATCCTCTTGAAATTGTTTTTTATGATTCGACTCAAGCTCTCGGTTAATTTCCATCCAAAGTTCTGAACGGGAAAGTCCCATTCTTGTTTCGAGTAGAATTTCGGCAGCGTTTTGATCTAATCCTTTTTCAAGCAAAATTGCCTCCGCATTTTTTAACAACTGACTAATTTGCGTCATTTAAATGCTCCAGTTTACTTGTTTGATCTTCCAGGATTAGCGCATCAATAATTTCATCGAGCTTGCCTTCCATGATTTGATCTAGTTTTTGAATGGTTAAGCCAATGCGATGGTCTGTTACACGATTTTGTGGATAATTATATGTGCGGATACGTTCAGAGCGATCGCCTGTTCCAACTGCTGATTTACGGTTAGCGTCATACTCTTCCCTGGCTTCGCGTTCGAATTTATCATAAACACGTGCACGTAAGACTTTCATTGCTTTGTCTTTATTCTTCAACTGTGAGCGCTCATCTTGCATCGAAACAACAATTCCAGTTGGAATATGTGTCAAACGCACCGCTGACATGGTTGTATTGACACTTTGTCCACCCGCACCAGTCGAAGCAAATGTATCTGTCCGGATATCTTTATCATGCAACTCGATTTCTACTTCTTCAGCTTCTGGCAAAATAGCCACTGTCGCTGTTGACGTATGGATACGACCGCCTGATTCGGTCTCTGGAACACGTTGTACGCGATGGGCTCCATTTTCATATTTCATCCGAGAAAAGGCATCGTTTCCGTTCATCATCGCGATAATTTCTTTGTAACCGCCAATTCCGGTCGGGTTAGCGTCCATTATTTCTACTTTCCAACCGCGTGACTCCGCATATTTGCTATACATCCGGAACAAATCACCTGCAAATAAAGCTGCTTCATCGCCACCAGCTGCTCCGCGAATTTCTAGAATAACGTTTTTGTCGTCATTAGGATCTTTTGGAACGAGGAGCAGTTTAAGCCGTTCTTCTAGGTCTACTTTTTCTTTTTGAAGTTCTGCAAATTCTTCTTTTGCCATTTCACGCATATCGTCATCAAGTTTTTCGCTTAAAAGTTCTTTCGTTTCTTCAATTTGTGCATTCACGTTTTTATATTCACGATACGTTTCTACTGTAGCCGTGATTCCGGATTGTTCTTTGGACAAGTCACGTAGTCTTTTGGGGTCTGATACTACATCCGGATCACTAAGTAGTTCGTTTAGTTCATCGTAACGGTCTTCCACCGCTTGCAATCGATCATACATTTTATTACAACACCTCTTTAAATTATTTTATTGGTGGATGGGCATGGCATTTGCGACATACTGGGTAGTAATGGTCATTCCCGCCAATCATAATTTGCTCGCCTGTATAAACTGGCTTACCTTTGTCATCGACGCGAAGTACCATCGTTGCTTTTTTTGCACAAAACCAGCAAATTGTTTTCATTTCTTCTAATTTATCTGCATATAATAACAAATATTTGGAGCCTTCGAAAAGTTCATTCCGAAAATCATTTTTTAAGCCATACGCAATAACAGGAATATTTAAATCGTCTACAATTTTCGCTAATTGAAAAACATGTTCTTTTTCTAAAAACTGTGATTCGTCTAACAAAACGCAACTTGGCTTAGGGGTGATTCTTGCTACTACCTCGTAAATATTTGTATCGCTAAAAATAGGGATTGCTTCACGTTTTAATCCGATTCGACTGGAAATGAAACCGACTTGATCCCTGTCATCAATTCCAGATGTAAAGATGACCACTGATTTATTTTGTTCTTCGTAATTATGTGCGACTTTTAGAATTTCAATGGTTTTCCCACTATTCATGGAACCATAACGGAAAAATAATTGTGCCATAAGACCGCTCCCTTTAACTTTTTAAACTCTTTTCCTATTTTATCATAGAGCTGTACAAATTGGGACCTATAGTTTTCCGCTACATAAAAAAGCTATGCCTAATTGCGACATAGCTCGATTTTAACGAAAAATTTCTGCGCCACTGCCTTCCACCTCTAGGAGAAGCACATCCGCATTGATTTCTAAGTTTTGTAGTGATGTTTGGATATTTTGAGCTGTAGAACGAGGAGCGAAAACCAAAACGGTTGGTCCAGCACCACTCAAACAGGCTGCATATGCACCTTGTTTTTTAGTGATATTTCGAATTTGTGCTAAATGAGGAACTAACTTACTGCGGTATTTTTCATGCCATAAATCTCGTTCCATCATTTCACCAGCAAGTTTCATATCATTACGCAGAATGGCTGCAATCATGACATTTGCAATACTACTAGCTTTCACTGCTTCTTTAAACGGAAGTGTATCAGGTAGCACGCCCCTACTTTCAGAAGTTAGTAGCTCTGTCTTAGGAATAAAGGCAATTAAAGCGCAATCTGGGAACAGGTGGCGCACATAGAAATCTTCTCCCTCCAATTTTGCACCTACTACCCAGTTACCTAGGACAGCTGGCGCCACATTATCTGGATGTCCTTCTATTTCAGCTGCAATTCGTACCTTTTCTTCTTTAGATAGGTTTAATTCTCCAAGCGTGTTAGCTAATTCAATTCCAGCAACGACTGCCGCCGAGCTACTGCCAAGCCCACGTGCTGGTGGAATATCACAGGTCATTGTTAAATGATGTGGCGTGAGATTTGGCGCAAGGTTTAGCGCTGTCTCGATTATAACGTTTGTTTCATCGTGAGGTATCCCCCCGCCGATATTGTGTTCAACATACCACGCTTCAGCACGCTCGCCGATATCTAATGTTAAATATAGCGTTAATGCTAAGCCACATGAATCAAAACCCGGACCAAGGTTGGCCGTTGTTGCGGGGACTCGAATACGCATTAAGCTTTCACTCCTCCGCGAAGATGTGTACGCATTGCTTCGATGTCATCTACATGAGAAATTGGAATTTCATGAACGCTCATTGCAGTATCGGGATCTTTTAAGCCGTTCCCAGTGAATACACAAACAATGGTTTCCCCTTTTTTAATGGTTCCGTTTGCTACGTGTTGAATCACTCCAGCTAATGATGCCGCCGAGCCTGGTTCGATAAAAACGCCATCTTGCGCGGCAATTTTTTTATAGGCATTTACTATTTCATCATCGGTAACAGAATGGATATAACCTTTGGATTCATCACGAGCGGCTTCCGCAAGTCCCCAACTAGCTGGGTTCCCAATCCGAATCGCTGTAGCAATCGTTTCTGGATTTGCAATCGCCTTCCCTTGAACAATCGCAGCCGCACCTTCTGCTTCAAAACCGTGCATTCTCGGAAGACCAGAGTTATGCGCATCGTTCCATTCTTTGAAACCTTTCCAGTAAGCCGAAATATTCCCTGCGTTACCTACTGGAATAGCAAGTACATCAGGCGCTGAGCCAAGTTGTTCACAAATTTCAAATGCAGCTGTTTTTTGTCCTTCTAAACGATAAGGATTCACTGAGTTCACAAGCGTTACCGCTTCTGTTTCAGCAAGTTTTCGAACAGATTTTAATGCTTCATCAAAATTCCCTTGAATAGAAATAATATCTGCACCATACATAACAGCTTGCGCTAATTTTCCAAGCGCGACTTTACCTTCTGGAATAACGATATAAGCTTTTAAACCGGCGCGTGTTGCATAAGCTGCTGCTGCTGCTGAAGTGTTTCCCGTCGAAGCACAAATAACTGCCTCCGCGCCTTCTTCTTTTGCTTTTGCAACTGCCATCACCATTCCGCGGTCTTTAAACGAACCAGTTGGATTTAAGCCCTCATATTTCCCGTATAAAGTGACACCAAGTTCTTTGGACAAATTTGGTAGCGGAATTAATGGTGTATTCCCTTCTGCAAGTGAAATCATTGGCGTATTTTCTGTTACTGGTAAATATTCTTTATATTTTTCGAGTAAACCTTTATACATATTTTAACCCTCCACAACGGAATATTTTGCGAGCATTTGCATTTCTGGCTCATTTTTCACCCTAGCGATTGCTTGTTCTAATTGTGCTTGGCTTGTTGAATGTGTCACGATAACTACAGTTGCTGTAAAATCATCGTATGGTTGTTGTAAAATTTTGTCGAATCCTACTCCAGCTTCTGCAAAAATTTGCGTTAACTTAAGAAAGGTACCTGTTTTATCGTCCATTGTTAGACGAAGGTAATATTTAGAGAAAACTTGTTCTTTTGGTGTATGTTTTGTTTCGTGTTTATAACTATTGAAGGCATTACCGTTTGTACCTAGGCGACTATTTTTAGCAACGGTAATTAAATCACTGACCACACTTGTTGCGGTTGGTAATTCACCTGCACCAGGGCCATAAAACATGGTTTCCCCGACAGCAGCTCCTGTTACAAATACTGCATTATTTTCATAGTTGACGCCTGCAAGAGGATGCGCTTTTGGCAATAATACTGGTCCCACATTGACATTGACCATGCCGTTTGTTTCTTCTGCTGTACCAACTAATTTGATTTTATATCCTAATTGATAAGCGACTTCAATATCTTCAGGGGAAATCCCGCGAATACCATTTGTTTCCACGTTATCTAAATCTACATTCATTCCAAATGCTAGACGAGTCATAATAACCATTTTTCTCGCCGCATCAATACCGTCCACATCATTCGTCGGATCGGATTCCGCAAACCCTAATGCTTGGGCTTCTGCTAAAACTTCTTCATAGGACTTTTTCTCTGTCGTCATTTTTGTTAGCATGAAATTGGTCGTCCCGTTAACAATACCCATTACTTTTTGAATTTTATCCGCTGCCAGGCTGTTTACAATCGTACGTAAAATTGGAATGCCACCAGCAACACTTGCTTCATAAAATAAATCACATTTGTTCGCTTGTGCAACTGCCACTAATTCATCACCGTGAAGTGCAATTAAATCTTTGTTCGCAGTTACTACATGTTTTCCAGCTTTCAAGGCCTGCAAAATGTATTCCCGCGCAGTTGTGATGCTGCCCATAACCTCGACAACAACAGCAATTTCTGGATCATCCAGTACATCAGACGGATTGGTGGTTAGTTCAAAACCTTTTGTTTCATAACGGCGATTCTTTTCTAAGTTACGGACTAACACTTTTTTCACAGAAATATGATAGCCAGTTACTTGACTAATTTTTTCTTGGTGCTCTTCTAAAATATGAATAACGCCGCTTCCTACCGTCCCAAAACCTAACACACCTACTTGTAACTTTGCTTCCACTTGAAAACCTCCTTATTATTGTTTAACAAAACAGAAAATTTAACTTTTTTATCACCTACTCATAAAAAAGTAATTAGTGATATTATACGCAACTTCACAGGGAAAAGTAAACCCTTGGACAGAAAGTTTTTATTTTTGGCTGTTTGTAAAAAAAGACACCCTATATCTATCAGGTGTCTCTAACAATCATCTATTAGCTAAATTGTTTTATTTTTGCTTCATAATTTTTTATTTTAAACCCTAATTTTGAGACTGTTTCATTTATTTGCGCTTGTTTTTCTAAGAGTTTTTCATATTCAAGATCAAGAATTTTTTTCCGTTCTTCAAGAGTAACATCCCCTAATTGAAATAACTCGGTATATTGGGCTAACGACTCGATTGATAATCCTGCACTGCGCATACATTTAATAAATTCAATCCACTTCAAATCTTCAGCAGAATAATCTCTTATTCCTGATGCATTTCGTTTGATTGGTTTAATAAGCCCTTGTTGCTCATAATACCGTAATGTTGCTGGGGTAATATTTTGACGAATCGCTACTTCTGAAATATTCAATTTAAATTCCTCCTCCACACTTTTTTAAACCGTCATATATTTATGAAAAATTAGTGTAATAACGCTAATGCACCCTAAGGATATTCCCATAATTACGATTTGAGTACCCGCGCTTGAGTTACCACTAAAACTAGAAATGATCTGTGAAGCATACGGAGAAAGTGTTGCGCCTAGATTATATGCTACTAAAACAATTGTTGCGCCAAATTTAGCCACTTTTTCGCCGCCAGTAGTAAGTATGTGCATAAAATAAGGCATAATATTACGAAATGAAAATCCTAAAACTAACGAACAAACCAACGTGAAAATAAGAGAGGTAGAAATGCTAGTGAAGAAAATACTCAGACCTGCAGTAAAAGTTGCGATTGGTAGTAACCAGCCTTTTAAATATGTATATGTTCTACCGAATAAATTTCCTGCAATAAAGGCCCCAGCTCCAATAGCGGCAATCATGTTACTTCCATTTGTAGCATCCCCTATGCCTTGTTCAATCAAAAGCGGTGTGATTTGCAAATTATAATTTATAAATAGCAGGACAATGCAGAATAAAACAAATCCTAAAATAATTGACCTAGTTTTCCGTTCCTTTGAAATCATGCTTGATTGAGTTTTTTCTTCATTGCTCGCTGTTTGTACTCGTTGGTTTGGAATGAAAATCGCAACAAAAATCAAACTTATAATTGCAAAACTATACACCCAAAAAGAACTATTCCAACTTATTTTGATTAATTGTCCAACGCCAATCGTCATAATAATACCGCCAAGACCTTCACAAGCACTTTCTAACCCCAGCGCTTTTGCCTTTTTTCCAGTGTCGCTTTGATACAAACTACTAATCATTTGAATAAGCAGCCGATTAAATAACCCAATCCCTAAACCTAGTAGACATCTTGAAAGAAATAGAACGAGAAAACTACCTTGAAACCAAGCAGGCAACGTTCCAAAAAAACCAACAATAACTAGCCCTAAAATAATAGTGTATTTCCTTCCTATCATTTTCTCAACCACACTAGTTAAAAAGACCCCGACTATTAAAAATAACGATGGTACTGTTGTTAAAAGTCCTACGTATACGGGATTTACATTATTAAAACTTTGAGTAATGGCAGGGATATTGGCAGAAATAGCTGGTGCCGAGTTAACGATTAAGGCAACTGATAATAAAGCTAGCAACTTCATCGAAAAGAAATTCTTTTTAGTCTTCATTGTTATCAAAAATTTCTTTTGCTAAATTAAAAGCTGACCACGCTTTTGGCCATCCAGTATAGAAAGCAAGATGTGTAATTAATGCAACTATTTCTTCTTTTGTTACACCATTTTCTTTTGCAATTTTCAAATGAGCTTCTAGTTGTGGTACTCCTTGCGTGAGTAAACTTGAAACCGTGATTAAACTGCGATCTCTCGGTGATAATTCTGCTTCACGTGCCCATACTTCGCCAAATAACACATCATCGTTTAACGCAGCAAATTGAGGAGCGAATTCACCTAAATTATTTCTATCCGCCGTTTGTTTTTTCATTTTTCGCAACCTACTTTCTTTATTTTTTTAATGATAAATAGTCCGCATCGGAAACAGCCTCTAACCACTCAGGTGTCCCCGCAGTAATCGCAATATGTTCAAACCAACTGTCATTAGTTGCTCCGTGCCAATGTTTTATACCATCATGAGTCACAACAACATCCCCAGCCTGTAGGAATTGTGCTGCCTTTCCTTCTTCTTGATACCAACCTTCTCCACCAGTTACTAATAAAATTTGGAAACCATCATGGTGAATATGCCAATTATTTCGGCATCCTGGTTCAAAGGTGACATTTCCGACACCGACATTTATAGCAGAATCAGCTACAAGCGTCTTTAAATAGCTTTGCCCAACAAAAAATTGCGCGAAAGTCTCATTCTTATCTCCACTTGGAAAAATTACACCATTTCTCACTTCTTCAAATTTTGCCATTTTCTATCTCCTCCATTCAACCTCAAAAAAGCTGTCACATAAACTAAGGGATTCCCTTACAAGTTTATGTTACAGCTTACTTTAACTATCGTCCAATACTTCTTAAGCTTAGTTCCATGCCTTTAAAGCATCTTGTATTTTTTTAATAAAGGTGAGTACCGTGTTACTAAGAATGGTTTCTTTCTTCCAAACAAGTACGCAATTGGTTTCATGCTTTGGCGTAAGTGGGAGGAATTTTATATTGTTTTTTTGGTTATTGGTGGCCCCTTTAATCGCAAAAGCCACACCAACTTTTTTTTCAACCAACGAAATAACATTAAAAATCAAATTATATTTACCAACAATATTCAACTCTGCTTCTTCAAAACCGCCCCACTCACAAAGCATCTTTTGAACTTCTTTTCGACCAGACCAAATTAAAGGTAGACCTAAAATTTCTTTTGGTGAAATATCTTCTTGCTTGGCCAATAAATCCTCCGCCGATACAAGCACTCCCCAAAGTTCTTTATCAGGTAAAACTAATTTGTTATAATTATTGGTTGGCACAGGATCAATTAAAACGGCTATGTCTAGTAACCCTTTGTCCAGCCTTTCTGTAATATCATTACTTGTTCCACTATATATGTTGAACGTTACTTGTGGATGGTCGGCAATCATTTCTTCCAGCATTTCCGCTAAAAAATGGGAACTATTCGCTTCTACACATCCAATGGAAATTTGTCCTTTCAAAAGGGCATTTTGGTATTTAGCAAATTCTTGTTCCGTCTTTTCATCTAGCTCAATAATTTCTTCTGCTCTTTTTTTCAAAAATAACCCTGGTTCGGTTAAGTACAATTTTTTATTTTTCCTTATAAATAAATCGGTTTGCAAACTGACTTCAAAATCTCTAATTTGCCTGCTAAGTGTTGGTTGCGTGATATGAAGTTTTTTGGCCGCTTGAGTAATGTTTTGTTCTTCTGCCACAGTAAGAAAATATTTTAACATTCTGATTTCCAATTACTCTAACTCCCTTCATATTTTAATTCTATTATACACAAATTCTGTTTTTCTGCTTGAAAAATCCTTGATTAAATGGAAAAAGAGGATACCCAAGAAGGATATCCTCTAAAACTTTTTTGCTTATTTGAGACCGTATTTTTTGTTGAAGCGGTCCACACGTCCGTCTGCTGTAGCATGTTTTTGTTTACCAGTATAGAACGGATGCGAATCAGAAGAGATTTCGACACGAAGTAACGGATACTCGTTGCCATCTTCCCATTTAATTGTTTCGCTTGAGCTCTTAGTAGAACCTGACAAAAATTTGAAATCAGTACTAGTATCAACAAATACCACTTGACGGTACTCAGGATGAATTCCAGTTTTCATTTCTTTTCAACTCCTTCGCCCTGAATCATCTGAAACAGAGTAATAAGTGCTTTTACACACAGTATAAATATTATAACAATGTTAAAGCAAACAAGCAAGATTATTTTTTCACTTTGAAAATAATCCATTTACTAAATACATAGTTTAGTACAAGCACAATAACATTTGTCCAGATTTTCGCCCAAAGTTCATCAACTGATAACACGCTTATTAAAAGTATCATCACTAAAATGTCTACTATGTATGTTAAAAAGCGAAACCCAAAAAAGGAAGAAGCTTCTCTTGCTTTGTCTTGCCATGTCGGAGTGTAGCTCTCAAAAACATATTTTTTATTAGAAAAATACGCAAAAAGAACCGAGGCAATCCAAGCAATTGTATTGGCGACTCGATAATCCCAACCCAACACAGCTTCACAGAGCCAAAATGCCACAATATTAATAATGGTTGCAAATCCGCCCATAATCAAATACATAAAAATGCTATGAATCTTGTCTGTATACCACGGAATCTTGTCTAATAGTTGTCTAATTTTACTCATAAGCTATCTTCTTTCTCTCCAGTATGATTATAAATTTTATTTTTTAAACATCTCTTCTTGTAATAATTCATAAAACGCCTCATTATTTGCTGTTTTTTTCAAATAGCGGACGAAACGCTCAGAAATATCAAGTCCGTCACTTTGTTTTGGCATCGCTTTTCTAATTTTCCAAAGTTGCTCTAAGCGCTCTTTAGATAATAGTAGTTCTTCTTTTCTTGTTCCTGAACGACGCATATCAATAGCAGGAAAGACACGACGTTCAGCCAATTGACGATCCAAATGTAATTCCATGTTACCAGTTCCTTTAAATTCCTCATAAATGACATCGTCCATCCGCGAACCTGTATCCACAAGTGCTGTTGCAAGGATTGTTAGACTACCACCTTCTTCAATATTACGTGCTGCACCGAAAAAACGTTTTGGCCTATGGAAAGCTGCTGGGTCAATCCCCCCCGAAAGCGTTCGACCACTAGGAGGAATAACTAAATTATAAGCTCTTGCTAATCTAGTAATACTATCCATCAAAATAACTACATCTCGTTTTTGTTCCACAAGGCGCATCGCACGTTCTAAGACTAATTCGGCTACTTTAATGTGGTTCTCTGGCACCTCATCAAACGTAGAGCTTACAACATCTGCTTTTACCGAACGTTCGATATCCGTTACTTCTTCAGGGCGCTCATCTATTAGCAAGACAATCAATTCTGAATCCGGGTGATTAGTTGTAATCGCATTGGCAATTTCTTTTAATAGAACGGTTTTACCAGCTTTTGGAGGAGCAACAATTAATCCCCGCTGTCCAAAACCTATTGGAGAGATTAAATCGATTGTTCTTGTAGAAATCGGCGTTTTTTCTGTTTCTAAATGAATTTGACGATCTGGGTAAAGTGGAGTCAATCCTGGAAAATGCACTCTTTCTTTCGCAACTTCTGGATTCTCTCCATTGACTGCTTCGACATGCAATAATCCAAAATAACGTTCATTTTCTTTTGGTGGGCGGACTTTACCAGAGACTTTATCCCCTGTTCTAAGTTCAAAACGCCTGATTTGTGAAGCCGAAATATAAATATCTTCCGAACTGGATGAATAATTAATCGGTCGTAAGAAACCAAACCCTTCATTCGGGATGATTTCTAAAACACCTTCCATAAAGAAGAATCCCTCTTTTTCTGCATTTGATTTTAATAGCGCAAAAATCAGCTCTCTTTTGGTTAGTTTGCTATAATAGGCAATTTTATGTTCTTTTGCTAGGGCATAAATATCTTTAATTGTTAAACTTTCTAAGTATGCAATGGACAGTTTAGCCATATATGTACCACCTTTTTTTGAGTTAATAATTTTTTCGGGAATAAGTAATTATGAGGCTAGTAGAGGGAAGGCCGAAACGAATTTCTTCGTTCAGCCTTTATTTTTTCAGATTTTTGTTTCCGCTGTACTGCTACGAGTGATATCGGCTCCAATTGCAGCGAGTTTTTCGATGATTTTACTGTAGCCACGTTCAATATGTTCTATACCATGAATTTCTGTTTGCCCCTCTGCTAGAAGTCCAGCAATTACAAGCGCTGCACCTGCACGCAAATCTGTCGCTGTCACTTTGGAACCTTGTAGTTTTGCTGGACCATTAATGACAGCAGATCTACCTTCTAATTTAAATTTCCCGCCCATTCGTTCCAATTCTGCAATATGCTTGAAACGACTTGGATAAATCGTATCGGTTACCACACTACTGCCTTCCGCTCGTGTCAAAAGTGCAGTCAGCGGTTGTTGCAAATCAGTTGGAAATCCCGGATAAGCATAGGTTTTAATATCTATTTTTTTTACTTTTTCTACTTCACCAACAAAAATAGCATCTTCCTCAATATCCATTGGAACACCCATTTCTGTCAATTTTGCAATGATTCCTTCTAAATGAGTTGGAATAACATTTTCAATCCGAACTCCTTTTCCAGAAGCTGCAGCGAGAACCATGAATGTTCCAGCTTCGATTCTATCTGGAATAATTGTATGATGACAACCGTGAAGATGCTCTACCCCGGTAATCCGAATGGTATCTGTTCCTGCTCCTTTGATAATCGCCCCCATATTACTTAGAAGTGTAGCCACATCAATAATTTCAGGCTCTTTTGCGGCATTTTCTATTATGGTTTTCCCTTTAGCTCGAACAGCTGCAAGCATAATATTAATAGTCGCACCAACACTCACCACATCTAAATAAATTCGTGCACCAATAAGTTCATCTGCACGCAAATAAATCGCACCTTGTTCATTAGTTACTTTCGCTCCTAATGCCTCAAAACCTTTAATATGTTGATCAATTGGGCGTGGACCAAGATAACAGCCTCCTGGAAGTCCAACAACCGCTTTTTTAAATCGGCCTAACATCGCTCCCATTAAATAATAAGAAGCACGTAATTTCTTTACATTCCCAGTTGGTAACGGCATCGAAATCATATCAGTCGGATCAATCACTGCCGTTTTATTATCATAACGAACATTGCCGCCTAGTTCTTCTAAAATATCATAAAGTGTATATACATCAGAAATATCTGGCAAACCTTCTAAAACAACTTCAGATTCTGCCAAAATTGCAGCTGGAATCAAGGCAACCGCGCTATTTTTCGCACCATCTACTTGCATAGTACCCGCTAATTTTTTGCCGCCTCGAATAACTAATTTTTCCGTCACAAATGCACCCTTCTTTCCTGAAGCTTCTAATACTTTATCATTATCCATTAATTTGTTTTACTTTGCAAGATTCTTTCACTAAAAAAAGCTTGGAACCATTGGCTCCAAGTTTCTATTATTGCGATACATTTTTTGCTGATACTTTTGCAAGGGCTTCAATTCGCGGCTTGATTTTCCTAGAGGCGGTATCTTTAACTAATAAAGCTCCAGCTCCAAACACAATACAGCTGTAGTAGGTAATGATTCGCCATAAAACTAGTGCCATAAGAAGTTTTGCTGGTCCTAATAGCATTCCAAATAATAGTGTAAAAGTATATTCAGCTCCTCCAGCTCCTCCAGGCGTAGGCATCACGGTTGCAAACATGATGATGAAAGCATGGTATGTAATTGCCATATAAAGTCCGATACCAGTTACACCAATTGCATGTAAAATAAAGAACGGAATTGAAAAGTAAATCCAAAGCTGCAAAGTCGTAAACAAACAACAACGCACAATTAATCTCCAGTCTTTCCCAATTCGGTTACTTTCTTCATGGAAAGTAATGATTTTTTCATCTAGCATATTCCGTAAATTAGTTACTTTTTCTTTCTTCATAAATAATTTTGTTGGTATTAGTAAAATATGCACTAATTTGGTCGTGAATTTTTGGCTTCTACCAACTAAAATTAGACAGGTAATAACCGCCACATGAACAGAAAATCCAAGTAATACCAAAAATTTCAATTGTGTCACACCAGTCATTAAATAGTGAATGCCAAAAATTAAAATGACTAAAAAGTTAAGTACAACCATTGCCTGATAAATAATGAATTTTACTAACAAAACTGAACTACCGCGCCCAGCATCCATACCTTGCTTTGTTAACATGACGAGTTGCGCTGGTTGTCCACCTGTTGACATCGGTGTAATTGTATTAAAAAATTGACCAATCATCGTAATCCGAAAAGAGGAAAAAAAACGTTGATTTTTATTTGCTGGTTTAGATGCCGTTTGTAAAACCGCTGCTTCCAAAAACCAATATAAAAACATCGCACCAAATGCAGCCGCAAGCCACCAAGGATTCACCTTTAACAAAGAGGCAAAGAATGTTGAGACATCTACATCTTTGAATTGCCAAATAATAAATCCGATACTAATCGCAAGTACAATAGCAATATTAAAAAGATTCTTCTTCATGCCTCCACTCATTCTTCATCGCTCCTTTGTTAATAAACCTTGATAAAAAGAGTACCATATCTCAGCTAGTCGGTCTTCTGAATAATAGGTTGCGCCTTTTTTTGCTGCTTGTAGCATTTCATTATAATAATTAGTATCTGTTTTCAAACGCTGGATTGCTTGAATAAAACCTTGATTATCTGCTTCTTTTACATAATAACCATCTAAAATTTCTTCGTATAGATCTAAATTTCGTAGCAAAATGGGAATATCAGAGCTCATCGCTTCTAGAATTGCCATTGGGAACAGCTCATTATAGGATGGCATAAAGAAAATATCCGCCATATTTATACAAGCATTCATCTCTGACCGATCGACAATTCCGATAAATTTTACATTATCTGGTGGGTTGTCATAAATTTTCTTTAGTTCCTCATAACCAGAAGTGATTTTTCCAAATGAAAAACCGCCTGCCCAGACAAATTGAACATCCGGAAGTTGTCTAGCTACTTCAACAAAATCAAGTACTCCTTTTCGATGCTGCACCTGGCCAATTCCAATAACCGTGAATTTATCTTCTGTAATTCCGTATTTTTCTCGAGCAACATTTTTTTCCGCTTGAGAAATTGGAAAAAAAGTTTTTTTAGAAACAAAATTTGGAATGTAGTGGATTTTTTCTTCTGGAATGTTATATGCAGTTAATTTAGGAATAAATGATGGATTTACTACAACAATTTCATCCATCCGCTTATAAAAGCTAATTAAATATTTATAAAAAACTACCCGTGCAATCCAAGGTAATTTTAAACTACCTTCCATTGTCTCAGGCAAAAAATGGACATACCCAACACGAATACCACGTTTTTTCTTAAAAAAAGTAGAAAGAAAAAAACGGAAATCAACAGTATGGTAATGTGTGATATCCGATTTTTTAAAACTATTAATCTGCATATCAATTTCATTTCTATATCGTTCTTCTAGCAAGTTTACAAGTTCTCGGTAAGCTGATGCTACACCTTGACCTTTGACTTTCTCTGCCGAAGATAGCATTGTCAACTTAATCACGCCGCGAAGACCTCTCTTTTCTGTGAACTTGTGTAGAAGAAGAAAGCGAAAATACTTGGGAAGCTATTTTGCTTTTAATTAATGTTGGCTTTACTTTGATTGAACCATTTTGCCGCTTAACACGGTAGATTTCGCGAATTTCATTGTAGGTAGATTCCACATTGAGACCAAACTGTCCTGCAGAAATCGATTCTACTTTTACTCTTCCATTCGCAGCTACCCTATTTGCCGTGTCTTTATCCGATAAGATTTGGACTAATAATCCTGCTAGTTCATCATCTTCATCGAACAAAAAGGCTGTATCTCGATCACTCAAAAATCCTTCAATACTTTCGTCGCGCTTAGCAACTACCGGCAAAGAGGCTGCCATTGCTTCAGCATAAGTCAATCCCTGTGTTTCAGTTGTCGAAGCACTCACAAATAGATCACCTAATTGATAATATAAACTAATATTTTCCCAATCGACTGCACCAGTAAAAATAACATGTTCTTCTAGATTTTTATTCTCTACTATTTTTTCTAAGTCTTTACGAACAGGACCATCACCAACAATTACGAGCTTAGCACTCGGTTCTTTTTGAAGTACTTCTGGCATCGCATTAATGATTGCATCAATATTTTTCTCATGGGCGATTCTTCCAAGTGAAAGGATTACTGCATCGTTTGCACCGATTCCGAGTGATTTTTTTAAATCTAAAATTTGTTGTTTTTCAACCGGAGCAAAAGAAGATATATCTGTACCAGTTGGAATAGTGTACATTAATTTATAAATGCCTTGTTCTTCTAGATGATGTCTTACTTTTGTTGTTGGCGTAATTATTGCATCGTAACTATCACAAAATGTCTTTGTCATTTTGCCAACCATTGAAGGAGTTAAGATTTTTCCTTTTGCGATATAATGCAAGTAATCTACATACATTGTATGATAGGTATGGATGGATGGAATATGATATTTTTTAGCAATTCGCTTACCCAAAAGGCCCAATGAAAATTCTGTATGGGTATGGATAATATCTAAATCCAAGCGTCCTACTAATTTAATAAATTTATTCATTCCTGCTACAGCTACGCGACGTTCAGGGAAAAATACAAAAGGAATACTGGGCAAACGAAATACACGTCCTTCTTCGCTTTCTCTATCAGCGTTAGGATCCGTTGTTGTAAATATATATACAGTGTGCCCTTGTTTTCTCAGTTCGTTTTCCATAATCATGATTGATGTAGCTACACCGCTAATCTGCGGACTGTAGGTATCCGTAAAAATCCCTATATTCATTACTAATCGCCTACTCTCTTCCTCGTTTGTTCATTCATCATTTAGTATATTATTATAACATAATTCTAATCATTCGTATTTCATAACTAATTTAATTATGACTCATTTAGTATGATAAAACATGCGACTGTAGCATGATTTTTAATCGGGAAATCTGCACTCTGCTTTTTTCTATTCCAAAGCTATAGCTATCATACCATATTCAAGATAATAACGATAATTAATTTCCTTCTATATAATAGCTTTATCACCACATAAAAATAACTGGCAAAATCAACTAGTGACTTTTGCCAGTTATTTTTATATCCTCATAAATTCAGTCTTACGCTTTACCGTTAGAACCAAACTCTTGAATTTTTTCTGTAACAGTTTTGATAATCGCGTCCACACCAGGACCGATTACTTTACGCGGATCATAAACTTTGTCGTCAGTAGCTAATTTTTCGCGAACAGCTGCAGTCCAAACGATTTGGCATTCAGTGTTAACGTTGATTTTGCTGTGACCTAATTCAATTGCTTTTTTAACTTGGTGTTCAGGAATTCCAGAACCACCGTGAAGTACAAGTGGAGCACCTGTAAGTTCAGAGATTTCTTTCATTTCATCAAAACCAAGAACAGGTTCGCCGTGGTAAGGACCGTGAACAGAACCTAATGCTGCAGCAAGTGCATCAATGTTAGCTTCTTTAACAACACGTAAGCATTCTTGTGGATCAGCATAGTTGATTCCACCAGTTACTCCGTCTTCGTCTCCACCAACAGTTCCAATTTCAGCTTCTACAGATACGCCTTTAGCATGCGCATAATCAACAACTTGTTTAGTCATTGCAATATTTTCGTCGATTGGATGGTGAGAGCCGTCGATCATTACAGAAGAGAATCCTGCATCGATAGCAGCCTTACAAGAATCAAAGCTTGAACCATGATCAAGGTGAATCGCAACAGGTACAGTGATTTTCAGGTCTTCTACCAGTCCTTCAGTCATTTTTACAACTGTTTTGAATCCTCCCATGTATTTAGCAGCTCCTTCAGAAACTCCTAAAATAACTGGTGCTTTTTCTGCTTCTGCAGCTTTCAAAATAGCTTGAGTCCATTCAAGGTTGTTGATGTTGAATTGACCAACAGCATATTTTCCAGCTAATGCTTTTTTCAGCATGTCTGTCATGTTAACGATAGGCATAATACAATTTCCTCCCTCAGGAATTTAGGAAAACCATTTTTGATTTCCCCTAAGATTTGAATTTCCGCCGTGAAAAATAGTGGCAGCTATTTTCCCCTAACAAAGTATATGATAACAGATTTGTGATGAATTTACCATATAAACAAGAAAATTTTATAGTGAAAACGCTTTAGCCTCTAAGACGTTCTTTAATTCTTGCTTTGTCTGCAAAAATTTCTAAGGCCTCTGGAATAATCTCTAGTGTATAAGGTGCTTTTCCTCCGTAAACACCATCATAGCTTACATTTAATTCCGATGAACTTTTAATTTCCACTTTATTTGTACGTGCATGAATTACATGCGGACTATTCAAATGTGTTCCTTTTTTAATTGAAACAAATAATTGGAACAGTTTTTGTGGCGATATTTTTTTCAAAATCAAAAGCTCAAACATCCCGCTATTCAGTTGTGCAGGTGGACAAAGCGTCTCCATCCCGCCTACTGAATTAGATTTATTAACAAAAAACAGCAAAATTTCCTCTTGAATTATTTGATTATTGTAGCTTATTTCTACTTTGACCGGTGATAGTTTGGGTAGAACTTTAAGTCCGCTGAAAAGATAAGCCAATCTACCCCATTTGGACTTCATCGATTCTTTTACCGCATAAGTTATTTCGGTTATCTTTCCACCTGCTGCATTATTAATGAAAAATTCGGTCTCGTTTGCTTTTCCAATATCGACCCAAATTGTCTCTTGTTTAGCAATAATATGAAGTGCTTCCAGTGGATCTTTAGCGAAATTCAATGCTCTTGCATAATCATTAGTTGTCCCGACTGGTAAAATCCCTAATTTTGGCGGATTATTCACTTGCATTAATCCATTAACGACTTCATTCACGGTTCCATCTCCACCTGCTGCAATTACTATATCGTACCCTTCATCTGCTGCTTGTTTTGCAATTGCTGTAGTACTTTTTGGCACCGGCGTAGATGGAACTAGAGTTACTTCAAAATCTGCCTTAGTCAAAATTTGTTCGGCATCTGGAAGTAATTTTCGAAACTTGTTTTTCCCAGCTGCGAGGTTGTATATTATCATCGCTCTTTTCTGCAAATTGCCGCTCCCTCTTTCCTATTTATATTGTCTAGTTTCCTATTTCGCCACGGAGATGTCAACTTGTTTGACTGGGAGAATTAGTAGTAATTAAAGAAATAATTTTTAGTCCAATAGTAAATACTAAAAAACTCCCAGACTAAAATTAGTTGGGAGTTTTTCTGTTTTATTTATTGTTAAGTGCCGCACCGATAAAGTCTTTAAATAAACTTTGCGGACGGTTTGGGCGAGAAATAAATTCTGGGTGATATTGGCAAGCGACAAACCAAGGATGGTCAGTTAGTTCGACTACTTCAACTAGCCGGCCATCTGGACTTGTTGCAGAAACAATCATGCCAGCTTCTTCCATTTGTTCTCTATATTCGTTATTAAACTCGTAACGATGACGGTGGCGCTCTTCTACAAGTGTCTTACCATAAGCAGCCTCCGTTTTCGTTCCTTGCTTAATACGTGCCGGATACAAGCCGAGGCGAAGTGTGCCGCCCATGTTTTCAATATTTTTTTGTTCCGGTAATAAATCAATAATATTATGTTTTGTTTCTGGTTCGATTTCTGCTGAGTGGGCACCTTCAAGACCAAGTACATTACGAGCAAATTCAACAGTTGCTAGTTGCATTCCTAAACAAATACCGAAATACGGAACTTTATTTTCACGTGCATATTGAATCGCAGCGATTTTACCTTCAATTGCCCGGTCACCAAATCCACCAGGAACCAAGATACCATCAACATCTTTCATTATTTCTGCTACGTTTTCTTTCGTTACTTTTTCGGAATCAATCCAATCGATTTCGATTTCAGCGTCATGATCATAACCTGCATGGCGAAGTGCTTCTGCTACAGATAGGTAGGCATCTTGTAAAGAAACATATTTACCTACAAGACCAATACGAACTTTTTTGGATAGATTTTTCACGCGATGTACTAGATCTTTCCAATCAGTCATTTCAGCTTGTGGTGCTTCTAATTGTAAATGTTCTAGGACAATATCATCCATTTTTTGTTTTTGAAGTGAAAGTGGTACATTGTAAAGTGTTTCTTCATCACGAGACTCAATAACCTCTGAAGCTTTAATGTCACAAAATAGAGCAATTTTATCTTTCATCTCTTGGGAAACTGGCTGCTCCGTACGAACAACGATAATGTTTGGTTGAATTCCTAAGCTACGAAGTTCTTTTACGCTATGTTGCGTTGGTTTAGTTTTCATTTCGCCAGCTGCTTTGATGTATGGAATTAAAGTTGTGTGAATGTAAAGAACATTTTCCGCACCTACATCCCCTTTAATTTGGCGAATCGCTTCTAGAAATGGTAATGATTCGATATCTCCAACAGTTCCACCAATTTCAGTAATAATAATGTCTGAATTAGTCATACGAGCTGCACGAAAAACACGATCTTTTAATTCATTAGTAATATGTGGAATAACTTGCACTGTTCCACCTAAGTAGTCCCCGCGACGTTCTTTTTTGATAACTTCTGAGTATACTTTACCTGTTGTTACATTGCTGTATTTATTTAAATTAATGTCAATAAAGCGTTCGTAGTGACCCAGGTCCAAGTCCGTTTCTGCGCCGTCATCTGTCACATAAACTTCCCCGTGTTGATATGGGCTCATTGTTCCTGGGTCCACATTAATGTATGGATCAAATTTTTGAATGGTAACGCTAAGTCCACGATTTTTCAGCAAACGTCCTAGTGAAGCTGCTGTGATTCCTTTTCCAATTGACGAAACTACGCCACCTGTAACGAAAATATACTTTGTCATGTTAAAAAAATCTACTCCTTCCTGAAATAAAAAACTTGCAGGGTTCTGACTATTTTCCTGCTGGGGTGGGAAATTGCCAGATAAAACAATATTGCGATTTTCTTTGTCGTACTTATCGCAATTTCAAGTATTTTGTAAACCAAAATAAAAAACACTCCGCCTACTTCATAAAAGTAAGGGAGCGCTGAATCTCATAAATATCCGTCCCTATAAAAGGGAGCCCAAATAAAATACTACTAATGATGGTAAGATAAGTCAAGCCTTTATTTTTTGAAACCGCCATCAATCCCTTTAAATCGTAATAAAAAATCAGATAGACGCTCTCGATAAAAAGGAGAGTATCTATCTGATTGGAAAATTTTATTTATCTTCTGGGTCTTCTGTATAATCCCCATCTGTATAATCATCTTCTACAGTAGCTAAGTCGCCTTCGATGCCATCTGGTAAGTGGTCATCATCGTCCTCATCTTCATCAAGTAAGACATCTGCAAGAGAGATTTCTTCTTCACCAAGTTCTTCCACGATTTCTTCATCATCATAGTCAACGTCATCATCCAGAATTTCTTCATCTTCGTCATCATCAGATTTGCGCTTTTTCTTCGGTGTTGTTTGTGTTTGAACTTCTTCATCAATTGCATCCATTGGATACCAAGCTCGAAGTCCCCATGTATTGTTACCAAGGGAAATAAAGTTACCATCAATATTCATGTCTGTATAAAATTGAACAAGACGCTCCCTTATTTCTGCATCTTTCAAGCCTAGGAACGTTTGAATCTCTTTCACTAATTCAGGGAAAAGGATTGTTTCTTTCCGCTGTTCCAAAATAAAATGTGCAACATCAATTAAAGATAGCTCACTGCGTTCTTCTTGCGTTAAGTTCTTTAAATCCAAAACTGGCACGCCCTTTCTATCATAATTCCAATTTATTTAGCTGTTATTTTTTCGTTCAGCCCAACTTCACTATTTTACATGTTATTTCTGGCAAGTACAACCTAAATTTACTAATTACATCAATTCTTCTTGACTATTTTATATCCGATGTAAAAGAATAGGATGGCCATTAAAAGAATTGGGATCGATCCAAGTTGAAAGTCGTAGAGAATATAGATTGCGACGCACAGAAACACGAAAAGCAGCGCCAAAATTATTAATCGCTTCATCATATGCTCTCCCCGTTTTTTCAATTACCTATGTTTCTATTAACTTTAGTACATTTTGGTTATGACGTCAACGAGTAACCTAAAATTTCAGGTTTTACATTTTTTCTGGTGCAGATACACCAAGAAGTGTCAAACCATTTCTAAGGGTAATTTGAGCTGTCTTGATAAGCGCTAGCCTTGCTTTTGTTACTTCTAAATTGTCCATATCAAGCACTTTGTTACTATTATAAAAACGGTGGAATGCACTAGCCAAGTCATTTAAATAACGTACAATACGGTGAGGCGCTCTTTTTACAGCAGCTTCTGCAACAACATCTGCAAATTCACCTAATACTTTTAATAAATCGTATTCTGCTTCGGTTTGAAGTAAGCTCATGTCTGCATCTTTTGAAACATCTAAATTTTGTTCTTTACCAGAACGCAAAATACTGGAAATTCTTGCATGGGCATACTGAACATAATAAACTGGATTATCGTTAGAAGTCGATTTCGCTAAGCTCATATCAAAATTCATATGAGTATCCGAACTACGCATCGCAAAGAAATATCTCGTCGCATCTAAGCCAACTTCTTCAATTAAGTCACGCATTGTAACTGATTTCCCAGTCCGTTTACTCATTTTAACCTGTACACCATCTTCAAATAAATGTACTAATTGAATGATTTCTACTTCTAATTGATTCGGCGAGTATCCTAATGCCTCAATTGCTGCACGCATCCGCGGAATATAACCGTGGTGATCTGCCCCCCAAATATCGATTAACACATCAAAACCACGCTCTAATTTGTTTAAATGATAAGCGATATCTGGTAAGAAATAAGTATAACTTCCATCTGACTTAATTAACACGCGATCTTTATCGTCTTCGAAATCAGTAGTTCTTAACCATGTTGCCCCGTCCTGCTCATAAATATAACCGTTTTGACGTAACCGTTCAAGTGCAGGTAACACTTTATTTTCTTCGTATAGGGATGTTTCTGAAAACCACTCATCAAAGGATACGCGGAATTCTTCTAAGTCAGCACGCAATTTAGCAGTTTCAAAAGCAAGTGCATCAACCCGAAAAATGGAACGACGCTCTTCTTCACTGGTATGAACGTATTTATCACCATATTTCGCTGCTAAGTCTTTTCCAAGCGAGATAATATCTGCTCCTCGGTAACCATCTTCTGGAAATTCAGCTTCTAGACCTAACGCTTCAAAATAGCGAGCTTCTGCTGATAAAACCAGATTATTAATTTGGTTGCCGGCATCATTGATATAATATTCTCTCGAAACATTATATCCAGCCATTGTCATGATATTTGCGAGCGAGTCACCAATTGCGGCCCCTCGTGCATGTCCTAAATGCAAGTCGCCAGTTGGATTGGCAGACACAAATTCAATTTGGAATTTTTCACCTCTACCAAAATCAGATTTTCCGTACGCATTGTCTTCTGCTAAAATAACTGGTACTAAATCAGTCAAATAAGCATTATCTAAGTAGAAATTGATAAATCCCGGACCTGCAATTTCCACTTCTTTAATTAACTTATTATCTTTTGTTAGCTCTGGAACAATACTTTCCGCAATTTGACGAGGTGCTTTTTTAGCTACTCGAGCAAGCTGCATCGCAATATTAGTGGAATAGTCTCCATGCTTTTTGTCTTTAGGGACTTCTAATAAAATTTCTGGTACTTCTGTTTCTTCTAAACCAACCGCTTTTACAACTGCTTGTTTAATATGACGGGTTAGTTTAACCTGATTCTCTTGCATGACATTCATTCTGCGTCCTCCTCTATTTTCATTAAAACAGTATATGAGCCAATGTACTCGCCTTGGCTTAACAAATCGTATTGAAAGGCAACTTCACTTAATACGTCTGGTTTATTTTCATACAACTCTTCCATTGATACAAGTTCTGATTCTAATTGTAATTTTCCTGCACCAGAATCAATTGATGCTGTACTTCTTCTATTATCTCGGAAAAAGTGCATTCGCATATTTACAGCACCACTTCGCATCAGAAGCAATTCATTGTCAGCAATTTTGAGAACCGTGCGGATTTTTCCGCCTAATTGTTTTTCTTCGTAATGCAGATACCTGTTCCCTTTGTCTCTATAAAAAACGCCCGAAACAGACATAGCGGATTTTTCTTCTGCATCCATCTGCCGGATGACATTGGTGATATGAATAATTACTTTTTTTCGTTCCATTTGATTCGTTGTCATATCGCTTATTTACCCCTTTCCGGTCAGAAGAATAGACGCATTATATTATAGTGAAAAATGGTCTGAAAAGCAACAGGTTAATATGGTATTAGACCAAAAATCCCTAAAATTATTTTATAAATAAATGGAATAACAGTATTAAAAATTGGTTGTATTGTGAACTCAGCAATCGGCGTTAGAGCAATCACTAAGAATATTAGCATTGCGTAGCGCTCGACGGGCTCCAGTTTTGCTCTAGCAGAAAGTGGTAAAAACTCAACTAGCACTTGATAACCATCTAGAGGTGGAAGTGGAATTAAATTAAATACAAATAACACAATATTTAATTGTATGAAAACCATTAAAAATGTTTCTAGTATCGAACCAGCAAAGAAAGAGTAGTTCAAAAAAAGTGCATATGCCCCTACCCCAATTACAGCCAGCAGCATGTTACTTATCGGGCCAGCGAGCGATACAAGGATACTTCCGAGCCGTCTTTTCTTTAGTTTAAAACGATTTACTGGGGTAGGTTTAGCCCAACCAAAACCAGCAATTAATATTAGCAGCAATCCAAACAAATCAATATGTACAAGTGGATTTAGCGATAATCTCCCTTGATTTTTAGCCGTATCATCGCCAAATGCAAGAGCCACTAACGCGTGCGCCCACTCATGAATCGTGAAAGCAATTAATAACGTAACCAAAACATAAGGTATCAGTTCAAGTGGATAAGCAAGAAAACTAGGCATAAGCGCCTCCTTTAACTTTTAATGAATAAATTCTGTATGGTATAATGTAAAAAAACTATTATTGAGGTGAGAATATGCCATTTGTTACAATTCAATTTTTAGAAGGTCGTGATGACGACCAAAAGAAAGCACTTGTTAGTGAAGTTACTGATGTTGTTTCTAAAAATCTTAAAGCTCCAAAAGAAAATATTCATGTCATTTTGCAAGAAATGAAAAAAGCGGATTACGGTGTTGGTGGCGTCAGAAAATCAGATATTTAAAAAGTTACAGAAGCCGGCTTAATCGCCGTGCTTCTTTTATTTTTCTTTTAAAGAGTGTGCATGGATTAAAGAAATCATTCTTTCGGCAACTTCCGGCTCTACTTGCCCATT
This sequence comes from Listeria ivanovii subsp. londoniensis, assembly GCF_000763495.1. Taxonomy (GTDB): domain Bacteria; phylum Bacillota; class Bacilli; order Lactobacillales; family Listeriaceae; genus Listeria; species Listeria londoniensis. Next base: position 2,794,152 of record NZ_CP009576.1, read on the forward strand.
TTCAATGAAATCAAGTGGATAGTATAGCTTAATATCAGTCCGACGTTCTCTCCCAATCGCTTCTACAACAGGAGATTCAGTTGATAACTCATGTAATTCTCCATTGCCCATCAATAGCTTAATTGGGTCTTTTCCGCTACCCACACCTGGACGATAATAGTCATATGGTAAGTCACTAGAAGAATCAATAACCAAGTAATAAGATGGATCAATATCCGCTTTCTCAAGTAATCCTTTTAATTCAGCATATAGCGCTGCATCTTCTTTCGGATCATAATTAAGATATCTAAGTAACCTTCTATTTAAAAATCGTTGGCATAAGTCGCTTAAAATCGGATCACTTTCTTCCTGCCAAATCGAGAAGTAGAACATTAAAACAATGTCATCTAGTACAAGGTAATCTTTCAAATCGACATCCTCTTCAAAAAATGGCAATACTTGAATTGGAGAAACTTGGAATTCATAGTCAGCACAATAAAGTTTCTTAGCACGTTCTAAAATTTTCCACAACAACACTTCTCCACTACGGCTCACTGGATGAAAATATACTTGTTGATACATTTGATAGCGGCTCATAATATAATCCTCTACTGCATGCATCCCAGAGTATTTAACAATTACGCCATTCCCATCAGGACTCGGACGAAGCACTCGCAAAATTCGTTCTAAATCAAATTTCCCGTAACTGACCCCTGTATAATACGCGTCTCGAAGTAAATAATCCATTCGGTCCGCATCAATTTGGCTGGAAATCAGCTTAACTAAAGTTTGGTTAGGATAGTTTTTCTTAATAATAGCAGCTACCTTAAGTGGGAAATCCTCACCCACTCGTGCAAGTACCCCACTAACCTCGGTATCTCCAATAATAATCTCCTGTGTGAATTCTTCATGATCTGTCCCAAATACTTTTTCAAATGCATGAGAAAATGGTCCGTGACCTAAATCATGTAAAAGTGCTGCGCATAGAGCAACCATACGTTCTTCTGTATCTAGTTGTGGCTCCTTAGCAAATGTCGCATCAATGATTTGTCGAACAATCTCGTAAACCCCTAAAGAATGGTTGAAACGGCTATGCTCAGCGCCATGAAAGGTGAGCGAAGTCGTCCCTAACTGATGAATTCGTCGCAAACGCTGAAATTCTTTTGTTGCTATTAAATCCCAAATCACTCTATCAGATACATGGACGTACCCATGGACTGGATCTTTAAATACTTTTTCCTCAAGTAATTTTTCTGTTAAATAGCTCATTCGCCTTTCTCCTTTCATGTGTTTCTAAGCAAGCACCTTATCATTCCTTGCAAGCAAACGGTCGTAATATGCTGGAAACAAGTCTAGTTCTTCTGCCGTAAGCGTCCCTGATACGAGTTCGCCTGCATAGTGTCGCAAACTATTAAATAATCTTACTAAACAAGTATTTACATCAATATTTTCTTTCATTAAGTCCGATAATGTTCCCATTACGTTTGGATCAACATCGGGAAATGTGTACTTTGTTTGCTTGTCTTTGCCGCTAATTGTATAAAAATCTCGAATTAGTTCGGAGCGCCCCGCTTGATTACCATCTACCGCTAAATAAATTTGAACAGCTACTCCTTTAGCCATTCTTCGCTGCGAAATGCCAGCAAACTTTTGGCCTTGAATACTTAAATCATAACTGCCGGGACAGTATGACTGGACAATTTCCTTTGCCTCAATCACTTCTTTGCAATCAACAAACATGTCTTTTATTAGCGTGAACATAGTTTCATAGCCACGCTCTATTGCGATTCCTCGTTCAGCATCTGGAAGTACCATGGATAGATTTAAGACTCCTGAATCTAGTACTACAGCGAGTCCACCTGAATTCCGAACAACTACTCGGTAACCTTGAGCTTGTAAAAAAGCAATCCCTTTATCTATATCTGGCAACTTAGAATCTTGTATCCCAAGCGAAACCGTTTTTTCATGTACCCAGCCACGGATAGTAGAAGGCGCTATTCTAGAACCAACTGAACGACATAATGTATCATCCGTTGCAAATGATTGAATCGCATCAAATGCAGGGTTAATAGTTGTGTTATCAATAAAACGCCATGTTTCTTGTTTTAGTAATGTTTGCTCGATATTCATCTCTACTTCCTCCACAATTTTCTTTTCGTTATTATAGCATACTAGTAGTGATTTTAGTTGAAAACGGCTTAAAATAGCCATTTAATTGTCATTTGTGTTTTTTAGTACTTATTTTACTTTTTTTCGTTTAACACTCATAACTAGGGCTGTAATGACTGATATAACAATGGTTTTTACAATTATATCTTTTTTCATTTTTATCGCCTCAATTCCTTTACCTTATTATAACAAACTTAGGATACAAAAAAACCTAACTTCTTTAAAAGAAATTAGGTTCCATTTATCTAAAAGCCTAGGGAGCTTTTTAGCTAATTATTTTACCAGTTGTAGCGGTCTTCATTGTCACGGCTAGAGCGTCTTGGATTATTGCCCCACATGCGATAAAGCAGGTAACCAATTCCACCTAATACTAGAATCGGGAATAGAAAATGTAACGTGATGCCGATGATTTTAAATACGATATTAAGTGCAATAATTCCTAAAATAACTGTAAAAAATACTTTCCAAAATTTATTCATGCTATTTTCCTCATTTCCATATTTTATTTACTACTTGCTAGTGGAACATTGTTAATTTCCTTAGCTTGAACAAGTAACGCATTGTCTTGAACGACAATTTTATACTGCTTATTCTTTTTTAATTGTGTAGTGGACATGAAGCTCACTTTTTGACTGGTTCCATTATTATCTAAGCACGATTCGTTAAATGAGTAGCCTTTAAACTTAGACTTAGTTACTTCTTTTCCATCACTTTTGATTGTAACGTAATATGTAGTTGCTGCTGAACCAATTGGTGATGAAAACTCAATTACAACCATCGTTATGACAAAAAGTGCAGCCAGTAAACCAAAAATCCCCTTTTTCATTGTTTTTACCGTCCTTTTTTGTTGATACGTTTATTATAGAGGACCCTTAGAAAATGAACGAACGGCTATAGGCTGAAAATTGGTACATCCTAAGTCTTATTTTGTTTTGGGTATAAAAAAGGAGCTTAGGACACTTACCTAGACTCACTTTCTATTATTGTTTTACAATCCACTTATAGTTATCTGATCCAATTGGATACGTTGTGTAGTTTTTCAAATTGTTTTTTTGCAAATAAGCACGACCACCTTGGTAAAGTGGTATCAGCACGGCATTATCTTTTAATAAAATTCGTTCTGCTTCAAGTAACGCTTGCCATCTTTTTTCTGGGTCTGCTGAAAGTTTTCCTTTTGCGCCTAGGACTAGTTCGTCGTATTTAGCATTAGAAAAGCCAGTATGGTTGCCTGGGCTGTTTGTTACGAAAAGGTTTAGGTAGGTTAGTGGGTCTTGATAATCGCCGCCCCACCCACCAAGTAAAAGCTCAAAATCTTGTGTGACATCCGCTTGAAAACTGGCTTGATTGGTAACATTTTTCAGTTTAATAGTTAAACCAGGTAAATTTTCTTCTAATTGATTTTGAATAAATTCCGTTTGTTTGCGTTGTAAAGAAGTATCTCCACTAGTTAAGGTAAGTGTTAATTCTGTTTTGCCGATTTCTTTTAGACCCTGGCTCCATGCGCTCTCCGCTTCTCGTTGATCAAATTTTAGCAAGTCCCCATTTTGCTTACGAAAATCTTCTTTTGTTTCTGGATCGAACATGATTCCGCCCGGTACGTTACCATTTAAAACTTTAGAACCATTTGCTAAAAGCGTATCTACCATTCCCGCTTTATCAATGGCCATTGCTAGACCACGGCGTATATTCAAATTAGCTAAATCGGTTTTTTCCGAATCTTTGCCTTGATTCATCTTCATATAGACAGAGCGCCCCGTTGCTTCTTTATGGAAATTTTTATCGTTTTTATATTGTTTAACAAATTCTCCATCAAGCTCCACTCGGTCTAATTTCCCAGTATTATATAAATTTAGTGCCGCATTTGTATCTTTTACAACATTTACATGGATTTTCTCGGTTACAACACTTTTTTCGTCCCAATAAGTTGGGTTTTTCATATAATCCCATGTTAAATTAGTTCCATTCCAGTTTTCAAGTTTGTATGGACCATTTGAAATAAGCGTATCGCTGTTTGTTCCGTAGCGCTCGCCTTGTTTTTCAACAAATGCTTGATTTTGCGGAAAGAACGTCCCTGTTGTTAGTAACTCTTTGAAAATCGGCACTGGATTTTCTAATTCGATTTGCAGTGTCTTTTTGTCTAGCGCCTTAATACCAAGCTCATCCGGAGACATTTCGCCTTTTAAAATTTGTGTCGCATTTTTCACGATTTCTTCCATTTGCGGTCCATATGCTGCAGCTGTTTTTGGATCCACTACTTTTTTCCAAGCATATTCAAAATCAGCAGCCGTTACAGGGTCCCCGTTTGACCAATTGGCGTCTTCACGAATTTTAAAAATAAGCGTTTTTCCGCCATTCTTTTCCTCTGGTTCACTAGCTGCAAGAGCAAGCGTCGGTTTACCATCTTTATCTAATCGATATAACCCTTCAAATATTTGATTGATTACTCGGAAACTCACACTATTATCCGCAAGTGTTGGACTCGCATTTGGAATCCCACTCGTTTCCATAATGTTAACTACTTTTGCTTTCTGTTCTGATTTTACGTTTTCACTTTCCCCATTATCGCCAGACTGACAAGCTGTAAGTACAAGTAAACATAGCAAACTAAGTGCCGCTAACATTTTTCTGGCTGTTTTGTGCAAAATTTTTCCTCCTCTTTTGTAAGCGCTTTTGATATACGCAAAAAAATGACGGAATATCCTGCCAACACTTGTGCAGAACTTCCGCCACCATTATAAACCGAAACTGTACTAATTGTAAATAAAAACTGTTATCATTTTCATTTCTTGTTCAAGTAAACGCCCGATCCAATCACAATAATACACATTCCCATTAGCATAGCTAGCATTATGGAACTAGGGTCATTTCTCATAAATAAAGCAAGTGCAAAACAAATTGTACCAGCGACATTTAGTGTAACAGTTGTGATTTTTCTAAGTAAGTTTCTTGACCATGCATCTATTTTTTTAAAACCGAGCATTGTTAAAAATTTAAATAGTTTTTTGGAGTATTGAATATAAGCAGCAAGCATTATCATAAATGCTCCTGCTGTAATTAATGAAAAGCGTCCTGTTGGAATATCATATCCTAAAGCGTAAAGAATAATACTCATTTGAATAATCATAAGTAAAACAAGTAACAATCTAAAACAATACTCAAATTCTAATAAACTCTCTTGATTCACCTTTTCTTTACCGTAATATTCTGTTCCAGTAAACATAATCATCAAAAAAGGAATCATAATCAATCCTAACCATTTTTGCACAAACATATCTGGGGAGAAATCCGTACCGAAATGCATCGCCACTTCAGAAGGTAGTAGCGGATATAACGCAGCAGAAATTCCTACTGTGAAAAAAATTATCATACTTGGAAATAATCCAATTTTCCTCATTCCCCTCACCTCATCCAATAAAATTACCCGCAGTAGGCGACAAGTTCCTCCCTTGTTTCGATAAGTTGAACTTTATCGGTGTTTGCTAGTTGTGTTCTCGTTTCATCAAAACCTTGTTCAGATAACGCACGTGTCGCGGGTAAATACACTACTACAGAAAAGCCTGCCCTACTTAACTGTATAACCGTAGTTTTCACGCAAAAATCAAATGCTAAACCTCCAACTAGAACTAAATCGACTTTTTCTTCTCGTAAATACTCTAAAACACCTGTTGAAAGCTGTTCAAGAATATCGTGGTAACACGCCCCGTATGGATGAATATCTCGTTCCAACCCTTTCCAAATGAAATAATTATAATCTGTCACTTGCGGTAACCCGTCTAATAGTTCAAAACCTTTTGTTCCAGGTTCACAGTGCCTTACCCAAGTGAGATCTGCATTTGGGTATTCTAGTGTCGCTAGCATTTCATCTTTTGAGTCAACTACCCATACTGCATTTTGTGGATGCGCATCTTTACTACCTATACGAAGCGACGCAAGACTCGCCATAAAGTTCAGTTCTGGAACAATTTTATCCCCGCCCGGCACAGGTAACTCATCTGGGCAAAGCGGCGAGAAACCTTTCTGTGCATCAATATCAAAAGCAGCAATTTTCATTTAATTTTCCTCCAGATTTTTATAAGTCAATTGCGCAAATTGCCCAAATTGGCTAACTTTTTCGAGTTCTAACGCGTGCTCCTTATCTTCTTCAAATAACGGAATTCCTTTTCCTAAAATAATCGGAGCAACAGTAATCACAAAACGGTCAATCGCCTTTTCTTTTAAAAATTGTTTAACTAATTTTGCGCCACCAACGAGCCAAATTTTTTCACCTTCGATATTGTTTAACCACGTATCTACTGTTCCAGCTACAAAATCAGCATACTCATCTTTTGTCCCTGCTTTTGTATTAGAAAAAACGTAGACATCTTTTTTACTATAAGGAAACGTATCAGTAAGCGAAAAAATTTGTTGGTAAGTCGTTCGTCCCATGACAACCGTGTCAACATTATCAAAGAAGGCTTCATATCCAGCATCGTCTTCACTATCAATCGACTCTAACCATTCTACGCTTCCGTTTTCATCTGCAATATAGCCGTCTAAGCTAACTGCGATATAAAGTGCTACTTGTTTTCCACTCATTGCTACTCAAATCCTTTCACAACTAATTTTCCAATCATTTTGCCAGAAGAGATAATTTCGTGTGCTTTTTCAATCGTTGTAGCATTTATAGGTGATAGCGTTTGGTTTAAGGTCGTTAAAAGTAATCCTTCATCAAGCATGGCGGCGGCTTTCGTTAAGATTTCATGTTGTTTAATTTTGTCTGCTGTATCATACTTAGAACGAGTAAACATAAATTCATAACTAAAGGTGGCGCTCTTATCTTTTAAAAGCGACATTTTTACTGGTTCCGCTAGTTCTACAATCGAGCAAATTTTCCCTTGCGGATATATGGCTTCCTGCATGTCGTTCCAATGTGCATTGGTGTTGTGTAAACATAAAATAAAGTCGACTCCATCTGTGAAGCCAAGTTTTTTTAATTGCTTAGTTAAATTTTCTCGATGGTTAATGACATGTTTAGCGCCGAATTGTTGTGTCCAATCGATAGTTTCTGTTCGTGATGCTGTTGATATAACTTCTAACCCTGCATATGCTGCTAGTTGAGTCGCAATAGACCCTACGCCACCCGCACCATTGATAATTAAAATCGACTTCCCTTTATCTTCAGGTATAATCCCTAACCGATCAAACAATGCTTCCCATGCGGTAATGGTTGTAAGAGGCATAGCAGCAGCCTCTTCTACGCTTAATTTACTTGGTTTTAAACCAACAAGTCTTTCATCAATCAAAGTGAATTCAGCATATGATCCAGGTTTTGTAACATCTCCTGCAAAGTAAACCTCTTGTCCTTTTTCAAATAAGGTTACCTCTGAACCAGAATCCACTACTTCTCCTACTGCATCCCAGCCTAGAATTCTAACTTCTTCTATAGAATTGGCTGTGCGCATTTTTGTATCCACGGGATTTATGGAAATTGCGTTGATTTTTACTAATAAATCATGAGTTGCCGGAACCGGTCTAGCTACTTCAACATCTACAAAACTATTTGACATCTTTGTTAATCCAACTGCTTTCATCTTACAACACCTCTTGTTTACTTTTCCCGAATTTTTTAAAATAATGCACATTTACATAAAAAAGCCTTCTCTAAATTCCGAGAAGGCATTAAAAAGCTATTTTTCGTCTAAGAAATCACTGTCTTTGAATTTCATTTTAGCATGGCAAGCTGGACATTTTAATTTTAACTTACCACCATGAGAATGTTCCACGCCTTCTTTGGTTTGAAGGAGCATTTTACTACCTTTTTTAAGTAAGGGAATCGCGATAACAACACCAATAATCGTAAGTGTTGCTAAAATTCCAATAAACACTAAGGTTAGAGCAATCATAACGATAAAAGCTTTTTTCAAAAAATGACCTAAATCAACTTGTTCTTCCATCTTATTCAACTCCTCTGATTAATATCTCAATCATATCATGAAGTTGTATTAATTGCAGTGATGATGGTGCGCATGGTTACCTTCTAATTGAATTGTACTATGTTCTAATGAATAATTTTCTTGTAAGTATTGTTCGATGTTAGCTAGAATTTTATCGCGGTCAGCATCTTCTTTTACTGTTAAATGTGCGGTTAATGCATTGAAGTCAGAAGTAATTGCCCAAACATGTAAATCGTGTACTTCTGCTACTCCTTCTTGGTCTTCGAAAAAATTTTTCACTTCATCGGTATTCACATTCGCTGGTTTACCTTCCATCAAAATATGAACCGCATCTTTTAATACACGCCAACCACTTACTAAAATAAGCGCCGCAACAATGACACTGGCAATCGGATCAGCAATGTTCCAGCCAAGGAAGATAATAAGTAAGGCTGCGATAATTGCCCCAACGGAACCGAGTAAATCACCAAGCACATGTAAAAAAGCACTACGCATATTCAAATTTTCACTTGTGTCGCCTTTCATTAAGATCCAAGCAACTAATAGATTAACGAGTAATCCGATAACTGAAATAGTCATCATTCCTGCACCAATTACTTGTGGTGGATTAAAGAAGCGACCAATTGCTTCGTAAAAAATAAAGACAGAAATCCCTACAAGTGTTAGACCATTTAAAAAGGCTGCTAATATTTCAAACCGTTTATAGCCATATGTTTTGTCTGCGCTAGCTGCTTTTTCTCCAAATTTAAATGCCGCCAAACTCAAACCGAGAGCTACTGCATCACTCAGCATATGTCCTGCATCTGAAAGCAGCGCCAAACTATTGGTCATAATTCCACCAATAACTTCCACTACCATAAAAGTAGCAATTAAAATAAAACTAGTAAATAATGCTTTTTTATTCGCATTATGCGCATGGTTATGATTATGTCCATGTGCGTGATCATGATTATGTGACATATGATTACTTCCCCTCTATGAACAACAATTTTCTTTATATGCATATGTTAGCATATATACATTTTTCGCGCAAGACCCTTTTTAAAAAAACCCTTCAGACAACTATTTTTTCGTCTAAAGGGGTTCATTTTATAATATTTCTTCTTGCATAAACAATCCTAAGCCACCAATATCGTGGTGTTTTGCTATTTTATCTGCTTTTTCGAGAGCTAATGGAATGCCATTTTCCATCGCTACACCAATTTTTGCTAACTCAATCATACCTACATCATTTTCGTTGTCTCCAAAAGCAATAGTGGATTCTAAATGGATATAACCATTCTCCGCAAGATATGTAATACCTTTTGCTTTATCAATCCCTTCATTCATAATATCGATTAAGTTGGAGGCTGACGCAAGAACGGATAGCGGCAATCCTTGCAACGCAGCTTTGATTTGAGCTCGCTTTGCCTCATCCGATTCAATAACTAGCACTTTGAGCGGGTATTCTCCTTCCCGCAGTGTACCAAATGGGTCTTTAGTCAAAGTAATTGGGACTTGTTCGTTTTCTGGTAAACTTTTATTTAATTCATTGAAAAAGGCGATTTTACCAGTGTTTGTTGGACCAATAATTCGTTCTGTCGTGTAAATGTGGTAATTAACTTCAAGTGGTTGAAGTGTTTCTAGGACTGTTTTTATTAGGTCGAGCTCTATATTACTTTTATATAAAATTTCTCCAGTAGTAAAGTCTCTTACTAATCCTCCATTACAAGAAATAACTGGGGTTTTGATTTTCAGTTCGTGAATGAATGGCAATATAGCTAAATCAAGCCGACCAGTTGCCAGAAAAAGTTTGTTGCCATTTTGTTGCCAATCCATTAAAACTTCTTTATTTAGTGGATGAATTTGGTCGCCTTTTTTTACAAGTAAAGTTCCATCCATGTCGGTAATAACCGTGTCAATTACACTGTTTGTCAATTATTTTCGCACCCTTCTAAAATTCCATTATTATGTATCTCGATTATAGACGAGTTTCACATGATTGTCACGCTGATATTTGATATACTTAGGTAGAAATGGAGGCAGATAATTAGTGAAAAAATATCTTGTTACAATCCTAATTTTACTTTTTGGCGGGCTAGTTCTTAGCGCTTGCCGGAATGATGATGAGTTCCTAAACACCGCGCCCCCTAAAGTGGATTTGAAAACTGAAATTCCGATTATTTTAATTCATGGAAGTGGTGGCGATACACATTCATTAGATGAAATTGCCGACCATTTAACGAATGATTTCGCTAGTTCCAAGGATGAACTCGCGATGTCCATCAGCAGTAACGGAAAAGTTTCCTATCAAGGAGAACTAACAAAAGATGCTCACCGACCAATTATTAAGCTCGGATTTGATAAAAATCAAGCATCTCCTGACAAATGGGCAGAATGGTTACATATTGCTGTTACAGATTTAAAATCGCGTTATGGATTCACTCAAATGGACGGGGTTGGTCATTCAAATGGCGGTCTAGCACTCACTTATTTTGCAGAGAATGATAGCGAGGATAAAACCGTCCCTACTTTGAGGAAACTAATCGCAATCGGGTCGCCATTCAATGACTTGAACGCCGATGATAATGCTGGTACCCTTGATTTTCAAAAATTACCAACTTATACAAAACAAATGACTTATTTTATGGATAATAAGACGAAACTAAATCCAAATCTCGAAGTGCTTTCTATTGCCGGGAAAATTAGCGAGGAGGGAGAATCAACAGATGGTATCGTCCCAACAAACAGCTCTCTAGCTTCCAGACTGTTTGTACCTAAAAATGCAAAAGTCTATATGGAAGATTTGCAAGTTGATGATAGCGCTGTTCACCAAACATTGCACGAAACACCAGAAAGCATCAAAAAAGTCTATTGGTTTTTGGAAAAATTCCATTCTGACAAAAGCGTAACAAAATTGGTTTCTAAATAGGAGGAAAAAATGCTATATATTGAAGCAAAAGTACAGGTTAACCCCACCTTGGTAGAAGAGTTTTTGGCAGAAGTAAAATTAGTCATTGCAGATTCCTTACAAGAAGAAGGAAATTATGGCTATCAACTAGTTCGTTCAGTAGACGAGATAAACACCTTTTATATTTTAGAAAAATGGGCAGATAATGCAGCAATTAAATTTCACAATAGCACCGCGCATTATAAAAAATTCAAACAAAATGTCCCTACATTTTTAGCAACACCAATTGAAGTCGCTTTACTTAGTCCGGTTGAAAAATAGTAAAGTAGACTGGGACATAACTAAAGCACTGAGATAAAAGTTAGGAAATAGAAAAGCAGAAAGCATTGTATAGAGCCATTTTCAAAAAAATGGAATAGACATGATTTCTGCTTATTTTTCATTTAGAGACCCTTTTGCCCAGCCTCACTTTTTTTATTCGTTAAGCCATAAAAATATTTGATCATTCCCATCGTAACCTGCGCCATTTTGACAATGCAAATCAGAGGAAAAATGCTCTTTATCAAATAAAATCTGCTTTTTATGTTTTGCGGGAATCTGTTCGAAAAATTGATTTCCAAGTTGATAGTTATAATAATTTTCATTTTTAGCAACAAAGACTAAAGTATCCGTATGCAGCTTTTCGTAAGCAACTGTCTCATCAAATTCACCACATATTGCTAGCAAGTTATTTAGCGAATTCGCACCAAACACCCATTTCGCATGTTCTACTTGCCAGTTTAAAAAGGGACTGTGCGCGATATAAAACGAAGCAATTTTTTCTAAAGGCGGCGGAAATCCTTTATCTAAAAAAGAATGCAAGAAAAACGGCAATGGTTTTTTCAGCGAATCGAGCATCGAAGGGAAATAATTGTACAAAATAATTCTATCAAATAAACTATTGTCTAAACTTGCCGCTCTTGAAAGCAGTAGTCCTCCAAGTGAAATGCCTACACCAATTTTCTTCCCAAAAAGCCCGATTTTATCTTGATAATAATTTATCACTTCGTTGACTACATTATTCCATGCAGCTGTAAAGGGGACTCCTGCTTTACGAATGACATCAGATTGACCTGGGCCTTCGTATAACACCACATCGTAACCATTAGCTAAGGTAGCTTTCACATTAGTGAAATAGAGTTCCTCAAGAAGCGCATCGAAACCACCACAAATATAGAAGGTCCCTTTTGATGGTTGCGAAGTTTTAAAAAAGAGTGTCCTTAATTTAGTTCTTGCATACGTAATGTTGTGCTCCGTATACGCAATCTTTTTAATGGCTAAAGCTTGATAAAATAACTCCACTGATTTATTATAAACAACGATTTTCCGACTATCTTTTGGATGCAAAAAAAATTCTGCTGCTTGATAATATCTACTTGAGCGAAATAAAGCATTCCCTTTACTTTCATCTGAATAAAAATGTATAGCTCGATCTTCCAATGTTTTTGCAAATTTCGACCATTCCAGGTACCACGACTCATAATTGCCATCTTTAATTTTCTCGGTTACTGTTGCTACTTCCCCATAATCCGCACCACCAGATGGTGTATACCAAAGCAATCTTGTCGTTTCAAATTCAAACTCAAACGTTTTAAAAAAATGCCGTTTCATAAAGTTGGATTCTCCTTGTCTATGTTATACTTGTGATTATAGGCAATTAATCATTTACAGAAAAGAGGTTACTTACAAGTGCATCCTAATGAAAATGTTTCAGATGATATGAGGCTTAGAGAATTAGCATTACCACTCCTTGGAAAATGGGTACCTTTTATATTGATTCTATTATCCGAAAGGCCTTATCATTTTGCGGAGTTGGAGCGAACAATGACTGGTGTTTCCAGAAAAGTTTTGAATGAAAACCTGCTTAACTTACAAGCTTCTGGCATCCTCCACAAAAGTGGTGAATCTTCTACTGGTTTTCCAGTATATTACAGTTTAACAGAACTAGGAGAAAGTAGTTTATTTATTTTAGAAAATATCAAAAGTTGGCTACGAGAAAATGAAGAACTAATTCGTAGTAATCGGAAAAACTTTTTTGAATAATGAAAAAAGCAGTCATCTAATATAGTACGCTCCGAAAGTTAGATTTTATGGTCTAACTTTTGGAACGCACTATATAATCGGCTGCTTTTTCTAATTAAGTAACTCGCTCAAATCCGGAATACACATTCAACCTATCCCCGCGAATAAACCCAACTGTTGTAATTTGCAGCTCTTCCGCCATTTTAACTGCGAGTTCAGTCGGAGCAGAGCGCGATAAAATAATCCCGCAACCAAGCTTGGCAGTTTTCACAAGGATTTCTGAAGAGATTCGCCCACTAAATATAATGGCCTTATCTTGAGTGTTTGTCCCATCATTCAAAGCCCGACCATAGATTTTATCCAGCGCATTATGACGACCAATATCCATTCGACTATATATAATGTCTGACATACTACAAAGCGCCGCATTATGAACACCACCCGTTTGATGAAAAGTATCTGAATCCCCTTCAAATTTCTCCATCAAATGAAAAATTTTATTCGTTGTTAACCTGAGAAGCGAATTTTGTTTCACATTAACTAAAGATGCATCCGACTGAAAGTAAAAATTTTCCCGTGATTTGCCACAACAGGAAGTAATATAACGCTTACCTCGGTATTTTGCATTGAATTTATTAACGAAATTGGCAGTTACTTTAGCATGACCGGTTGATTCAATAATATCTACCGAATCAATATCTTTTGGTCCACGGACAATCCCCTCTGAAGTCAAAAATCCAACTACTAAATCTTCTAAATACTCTGGTGTACAAACAATCGTCACGAGTTCGATATCATTTACATAAATTGTTAATGGATATTCTGTCGCAACAGTGGATTTCATTTCTTTAAAAACACCTGACTCAAACTGGCGAATTTTCCGTTGCGCAACAAACTCCATGTTGGCACTCTCCCTTCTAAAGAGGAGCAGCGTCCCCGTAAAAAAGGAGTATCGCTGCTCCTGATTTTATTTTAATGTTTGACCGATTTCTTTTAAAAATGTCATACCATAGCGCAGTGCTCGGTTGACGTCTGGATCTTTGAGCGCCTTCATCATCGCGAGCATTCCCATGATTTCTTCTTTTTTCGCACTTTCTTCTGCTTTTTCGGCAGCATTTTTCAAGTTAGTTAGCATTTGCTCCGTTTGTTCTGGCTTCGTGTCCGTTAACAACTTACTCGAAATCATCACATTATTAATTGCATTGGTCACCTGCTCTTTACGCCATTCATTTAGGAACGTTTTCGTAATATCTCCACGTGCTTTAATCGCACTATTCAAAGCTTCAAGTGCGCCAGATTCTTGTAATAGCTTGACCGTCTCAACCATCTCTATAAAACCAGAATCTTCTTCTACAATATTAGCTTTGATTTTCGCTAGCCGTTCTTGTTCTATTTCTTCAGGTGTTTTTTTCGTATCTCGAATCGTTGAAATTGGTTCTGCCATCAGTGATTCCTCCCTTTTCCGCCGCAACCACAATTTCCACCACATGAACAATTCACTTTGGAAATTGGTTGATAATCTTCCCTTGACCATTTACGTTCCACTTCCACTCCGTTTTGAGGGAACCTTTTACGGTTGCGTGGGTTATGATCTGGTAGCGGATTTTTACCAGTTTTTTTGAGCACTGTTAGATTTACCTTTGTTTGTTTATATGCAGGTGTTTTTGTCCGGACATCCCCTGCACTGGATGTTAATAGGTTTACTGCTGTTTCACTACTGACAGAGTGCATCGGTACATATACTTCATTCCCTTTCATGCGGTCTGTAACAACTGCCCGAAGCTTAATCTGACCGTATGGAGAACTTAATCTTACAAGCGAGCCACTTTCAATATCACGCTCTTTAGCAAGCTCGAGCGAAACTTCTACAAAAACTTCCGGTAATTTATAATCTAAGCCCTTTGATTTATCTGTTAAATTGCCTTCATGGAATTGTTCCAATAAGCGCCCATTATTTAGCGTTAAATTATACTCTTCTGGGAAAGTGATAGGTGGAATGTAAGGTAAAGTCGAAAACTGCGCCTTGCCATCTGGAAAATTAAACCGTTCTTCATAAAGTAGCGGCATATCTTTCCCATCCGCACTAACTGGCCATACGAGGCTTTCAAATCCTTTCATCCGGTCATAACGAACACCAGCAAAAAATGGAGCTAAACTAGCAATTTCGTCCATAATCTCACTTGGATGTGTATAATTCCAATCTGTTCTGCCACACGCTCTTGCAACTTCTTGAATAATCCACCAGTCTGGTTTTGAATCTCCGAGTGGCTCTAATACTTCATAAAGTCTTTGCACACGGCGTTCTGTATTGGTAAAAGTTCCTTCTTTTTCAAGTGAAGGTGCTGCAGGGAACACCACATCAGCAAATTGAGCCGTTTTGGAAAGAAAGACATCTTGAACTACAAAGAAATCAAGACTAGCTAGAGTTTCTTGTACATGGTTCGAATTGGAATCTACCCAAGCCATTTCTTCACCAATAACATACATCGAGTGTAGCGTACCTGCTTCAATAGCTTCTAACATTTCGTTATTTTTCAAACCTGGTTCTGGTGAAATAGACACACCATAAGCCTCTTCAAAACGAGCACGCACTTCATTATTTCCGAGTGGCTGAATTCCTGGTAGAACATTGGGTAAGGACCCCATATCACATGCACCTTGCACATTATTATGCCCTCTGAGTGGATATGCTCCCGCTCCGTGTCTACCAAAGTTCCCAGTAACCAGAAGCAAATTCGCAATTGCCGAAGAAGTGTGTGACCCAGCAATATTTTGTGTCACACCCATACCCCAACAAACTGCGGTTCCATCAGCTTCATGGACCATTTTTGCTACAAGCTGCAATGTCTCTACTGATAATCCCGTTTCTTTTTCAGCATAATCCAGCGTAAATGGCGTTAAAAATTCCAGATAATCCGCCACATTGCTAATCCGATTTTCCATAAAGTTCTTATCGTGCCACCCCTGATCAATTATATATTTAGCTACTGCAGTCAACCAAACAAAATCTGTCCCTTGTTTTGGATGAATAAATAAATCGGAGCGTTCAGCCATTTCATGTTTGCGCAAATCTGACACAATCAACTTTTGCCCACGTGTTTTTTGTGCTCGTTTAATTCGACTTGCAAGAACTGGATGTCCATCAGCTGGAGAAGCTCCTACAATAATCACGAGTCCCGCAGTCTCAATATCTTCTACTGTACCCGAATCCGCGCCAATCCCAACTGTGCGAGTTAGCCCATCGGAAGCGGGCGCCTGACAATATCTAGAGCAATTATCAATATTATTCGTTTCGAACACTTGTCTAGCTAATTTTTGCATCAAATAGTTTTCTTCGTTGGTGGTTTTAGAGGAGCTAATAAAACCAAGTGCATCATTGCCATATTTTGCTTGAATTTCTCGTAATTTTGTTGCAACTAAATGAATTGCATCTTCCCAACTCGCTGGAACAAATTCATTGCCCTCTCGAATTAGCGGAGTTGTAATTCGTTTTTCGCTATTAACAAAGTCCCAACCAAATTTCCCTTTTACACAAGTAGCAAATTTGTTCACCGGACCTTCACCAGTTGGTTCAACTTTCAAAATCTTGCGGTCTTTCGTCCAAACTTCAAACGTACAGCCCACTCCACAAAAAGTACAAACTGTTTTCGTTTTCTTTGTCCGCGTTTCTCGCATTGCCGCTTCCATTTCTGACACAGCAAAAACAGTTTGATAATTCGGCTCCACTTTTTTCACCAAATCAATCATGGGTTCAAGCATATCTTCATCCAGCCCAGTCATAAATCCAGCTTGGCCAAGCATTGATTTCTCCATAAGTGCATTACATGGACAAACAGTGGCACATAATCCACACGAAACACAAGACGACAAGTTCGCCGGTTTGTCATCATCCCAAATGACCCTCGGCTGACTTCGCTCCCAATCAATCGAAAGCGTCTCATTCACTTGCACTTGTTGACAAGCCTCCACGCATCTCCCACATAGAATACATTGATCTGGATCATAGCGATAAAACGGATGAGAGAAATCATTCAAATAGCCTTTTTCACGGTAAGGCCGCTCTTGCGCTTCTACACCAAGCAATTCTGTTGTATTATGTACCTTGCAATTCCCATTATTATTATCACAAACCGTACAATAAAGTAAATGATTTTCCAAAATCCTATCCATTGCTTCCAGTTGTGCTTCAGTCGCCACTTCTGAATTAGTTTTAATTTCCATTCCATCTGTAACTTTCGTGCTACATGCTCGCATAAGTTGCCCGTCCACCTCACACATACAAGTATCACAAGACTGAATAGGCCCAATTTGCTCACTGTAACATATATGCGGATGTTCGATTCCTTCTGCATTCAAATAATCTAAAATCCGTGTTCCTTCAGTCACATTTCGCTGCTGGCCATTAATCTTTACTGATATCTTTGCATTCATCACATTACCTCCATTTCAAGAAAGCGGTTACAATTTGTTTTTATTATAACAGTTCTTATCTAAAAATCACAGTAATATGTTAGCTGATAACCATTCTCAAACAGCACTACTATGCGATTTCTATCACAATAGATACTTAATATATTGACAATTGGCTGACTTTTCTGTATTCTTTATACAAAGCTATGATGAGAAAAGTACGGTTTCTGTTTTTTCCAAAAGAGAATCCCCCTCTACTGAAAATGAATTAAGGTGGTATTGCGTGAATTTTTTCCGCCCTTATCCAAGTTATCAACTGGACTAGGACGATTTTTTATTTAGCTCTAAATTTTTAAAATGGAGGAATTAAAATGACAAAGCAATTACTCGTTTTACAGTCAGATTTCGGGATTAGCGACGGTGCCGTTAGCGCCATGTACGGTGTGATTAATAGCGTTAGTAAGGATCTACAAATATATGATTTAACGCACCAAATTCCTCAATTTAATATTTGGGAAGCTTCTTATCGATTACTACAAACCGTTACTTACTGGCCGAAAGATACTATTTTTGTTTCGATTGTCGATCCTGGCGTTGGTTCTGAGCGTCGAAGTGTTGCTGTCTTAACCGAAGAAGGTCACTATATTATTACACCTGACAACGGCAGTTTAACTCATATCGCTCATTACGGACGCCTAAAAGCCATTCGTTTAATTGATGAAGCTAAGAACCGTTTGCCAAAATCAGGCGCATCACACACATTTCACGGTCGAGATATCTTTGCCTACACTGCTGCTAGACTTGCTGCTGGAAAAATCCGCTTTGAAGATATCGGACCTGAAGCCCCAGCTGAATCAATTGTTTCTTTGAGCCTTAGTGATTCTTATTTAGAAAATGAACAGGCATTTGGGACCATTGACATTATCGACCGACCATTTGGCAACTTGTGGACTAATATTCGTCGTACTGACTTTTTACAATTAGATGTGAATTATGGAGACTCCATTGAAGTTTTAATTAAACATCACGACCTCGTAGTTTATAAAAATTTCGTCACGTATAGCCGTTCTTTCGCTGATTTACGAATTGGCGAGGCACTCATCTATGTTAACTCACTTGATAATCTTGGGTTAGGCATCAATCAAGGATCCTTCGTCAATGCTTATTCAGTTGGAACTGGAACAAGCTGGAAAGTCACTTTAAAAAAAGGATAAAAAAAGGCCAAAAATCCAGTATGGATTTTTGGCCTTTTTCAATATTTATTTCGTATATTCTTTTACAATTGGTTCTTGTTTTTTTGTTTTAAGGAAGAAACTCAAGAACATCCCAATAGCTGCGAAAATAGCTGCAACCATAAAGGCAGCACGCATACCATCTAAGCTGGCATCCTGTGCCTGTTGTGCGAATGCAGCAGGATCCGTCCCAGCTAGCATCTTACCAGGCATATT
Source organism: Listeria ivanovii subsp. londoniensis (assembly GCF_000763495.1). Lineage (GTDB taxonomy): Bacteria > Bacillota > Bacilli > Lactobacillales > Listeriaceae > Listeria > Listeria londoniensis. Next base: position 2,813,042 of record NZ_CP009576.1, read on the forward strand.
ATTTTTCGTTACATTAGTTAAAACAGTAATTAAGACAGCTGTACCAATCGAACCAGCAATTTGTCGTATGGTATTGTTAACTGCTGAACCATGATTGATCAAGTGATTTGGCAGTGCATTCATTCCGGCGGTCGAAACTGGCATCATCGCCATCGAAATACCGAAGAATCGTACTGCATAAAATACCACAATATACCAAAGTGGTGTATCTATCGTTAAGAACATAAATGGTATCGTACCAATAGTTAAAATGGTAACCCCAGTAATTGTCAGCCACTTAGCTCCAATTTTATCAAATATAATCCCTGTAATCGGACTCATTATTCCCATAATTATTGCTCCTGGTAGTAACAATAGTCCTGATTGTAATGCAGATTCTCCGCGAATAGTTTGAATGTATAATGGTAATACAATTTCCGCACCAATCATTGCCATAGTAACAATCGAACCAAGAACTACGGAAAGTGAGAATACTGGATATTTAAATACATGTAGTTCTAACATTGGATTTTCAATAACAAGTTGACGCCAAACAAAAAGTGCGATGACAACAACACCGATAATCAATGTTGTTACAACCGTTGCATCTCCCCAGCCATCATTCCCTGCTGAACTGAACCCATAAAGAAGTGACCCAAAACCAATCGATGACATAACAATGGAAAGATAATCAATTTTAGTTTTTGTTAATTTTACTACTTTCTTCATTCCAAAAAATGCTAAAGCTATATCAATTACTGCAATTGGAATTAATATTAGGAATAAAACTCTCCAGTCATATGAATCTACAATCCAACCAGACAAAGTTGGACCAATCGCTGGAGCAAAGGCAATTACTAAGCCCATAAGTCCCATTGCTGCCCCACGCTTTTCACGAGGGAAAATCAATAAGAAAATTGTTTGCAAGAGTGGCATCATAATTCCCGCTCCAGCTGCTTGAACAATTCTACCAGTTAATAGCATCGGGAACGAATCGGCCATCGAAGCAATAATTGTTCCTACTGTAAACACAAACATTGCTGTAATAAATAACGTTTTTGAACTAATTTTTTCAATTAAAAGTGCTGTTATCGGAATCATAATCCCATTTGTCAGCAAGAAAGCCGTTGTTAGCCATTGGCCGGTTGCTGCTGTAATGTGCAAATCATCCATAATCATTGGTAACGCTGTTGCTAAAAGTGTCTGATTCAATATTGCTACAAATGCCCCAATAATCATTGTTACTACTAATAAATTTCTGCTATACGATTTCCCGTTAACATCAACAGGACGTTCTACTGCTGTACTATTCAAAATCAATACCCCTTCCTATGTGGAAATTTCCAGATGAATAATAGAAGTATAATAAAAAAAGACCAACAAGTCAATAAAAAATGACCAGTTAGTCCAAAAATTATAAAAGTCCGTTCACACATAGTTCCAACTTATTTACTTCTTTTGTTAAAGTTGCTGGTACATGCTGCTTTAAATACAGCAAAGTTCCTTGAATCATAAAGTCTCTCGGGGCTTCATTATTGTTTATTTCGCCAACTAAAGCATTCATTGACTCTTTATACTGCCATTTATCTGAATCAGCAATATCTGCATTATCAATCCCCGTACTAAGTTCTTCTAATGCTTCTCTTAATTTAGCTAATCGTTTTTTTCGCATCGTTATATGATCAGGCACTAAATTTTCGGTATCCTCATCAGTAAACACAATTTCCCCACTCAAAAGAATATCCTTTACAAGTGCATCTAGCCGTCTAACCACATAAGGGATTGCACGATCAATTAAACCAGAATCAATATTTTTACTACCATTCGCAAATACATACATTGCCGCCATCCCGCTAAGCAGCATCGTTATATCATTAATATAAGGCGCCGTTTCAATTCCATAAACCTCTAATAGTTGATTTTTCACCCACTCCATATTCTTAAGCCGCACGCTTTGCAAGAAAGAATTAAAATCATCATCAATCATTGCCTGTGAGAAAGTAATATTTAAAATTTCTCCATTTTCCGTGTAAAAACGAATAATAATCTTCAAACATTCAGTAAAATTATCTTTTCTTTCCCCCGAAATCGCCATTGTATACTCTAACCGTTGATGTAAAACAGAATACTCTTGCTTAAAAATCACAATTGCTAGCTCTTCTTTAGAAGTAAAATAATTATAAAAAGTCCCTTTAGAAATTTCCGCAGCATCTACTATATCTTGTACAGAAGTTTTTAAATAGCCTTGCTTTTGAAACACTTCTTTAGCCGACTTAATAATCCGTTGCTTCTTTTCCTTCAAAAAAAACACCTCATTATCAACATATTATACATAAAGTATAATCTATTTATACTACCTATTCAAGCTACTTGATAATAGGTAATAAATTCTTTTCCCCATTTAGTCAAACAATATTTCTGACTTAATCTCGTTAATCCATCAGAATTATTTTTTCGAGCTAAAAATCCGTCTTGGTTCAAGCCAGTAAATCGTATAAATTAACTTGTTTTTCGTTATTTGATACTTTCCAGTTATAATAATATCTTCTTTTTTTGCTAAATCAAAAATTTTCTCTGATTTATCTTTAACCATTTTAAGTATTGAATATATTATTTCTCTTTCCGGTAGCACACTTCTTCCCTCCTTTTAAAACAACAAAAAAGGTTTCGTCTACTAACGAATACCAACTAACATTTCTATTAAGCTCGCTTGAATGTTACCTTATTTTATATTGTATTATATAGTTAAGGAATTGCGCAAGCTGTTTTTATCTTCTCTGTTCTAAACTGTTTCATTGTATTGAACTATCTGATTTTCGTGCTTTAGAAAAACAAGCATTACATCCTTATAACTTATAGGATGATTATATTTCCTCCAACAAATTGGCATTTTAACGTGCACGCTAAAATAGATTAAAAATTATCATAAAAAGCTCACGTGCCTACATGAGAGCTCAAAGTATACAGGTGTACATATCCATTCAATACATCAAACATTTATGCACAAGTTAGCGATTAACAAATGTTTTAATAAACTAGGGATTATTTCCTATATATGAATGTTTTTTGTTACTTAACTACTTTCTCTCCCTTTAACACATTCCAATTTAATATGTTATGTGAAAAAAGTCAATATTATAGTTCAAAAGAACAATTTTTTCCAAGTTTAGGGATTTTGCTATTTTTAAGCAAATAAAAAAAGCTTCGCATATTAGCGAAACACTTAGAGTATCAACATTTTATTTTAAGCCACTTGTCGGATTTGAACCGACGACCCCTTCCTTACCATGGAAGTGCTCTACCAACTGAGCTAAAGCGGCAGCAAGTCTTTCATAAAAAATGGCTCCACAGGCAGGACTCGAACCTGCGACCGATCGGTTAACAGCCGATTGCTCTACCAACTGAGCTACTGTGGAATAATTAATTGCCCGGCAGCGACCTACTCTCGCAGGGGGAAGCCCCCAACTACCATTGGCGCAGAGAAGCTTAACTACCGTGTTCGGGATGGGAACGGGTGTGACCTTCTCGCCATAACTACCAGACAATATTTAAGTTGTTGAAAGATTGCTCTCTCAAAACTAGAGAAGAAAGGGTTCAGTTAGGTAACTTCGTTTCATTTTTTTGGTTAAGTCCTCGATCGATTAGTATTTGTCCGCTCCATGTATCGCTACACTTCCACTCCAAACCTATCTACCTGATCATCTTTCAGGGATCTTACTTTCCGAAGAAATGGGAAATCTCATCTTGAGGGGGGCTTCACGCTTAGATGCTTTCAGCGTTTATCCCTGCCACACATAGCTACCCAGCGATGCTCCTGGCGGAACAACTGGTACACCAGCGGTGTGTCCATCCCGGTCCTCTCGTACTAAGGACAGCTCCTCTCAAATTTCCTGCGCCCGCGACGGATAGGGACCGAACTGTCTCACGACGTTCTGAACCCAGCTCGCGTGCCGCTTTAATGGGCGAACAGCCCAACCCTTGGGACCGACTACAGCCCCAGGATGCGACGAGCCGACATCGAGGTGCCAAACCTCCCCGTCGATGTGGACTCTTGGGGGAGATAAGCCTGTTATCCCCGGGGTAGCTTTTATCCGTTGAGCGATGGCCCTTCCATGCGGAACCACCGGATCACTAAGCCCGACTTTCGTCCCTGCTCGACTTGTCAGTCTCGCAGTCAAGCTCCCTTGTGCCTTTACACTCTGCGAATGATTTCCATCCATTCTGAGGGAACCTTTGGGCGCCTCCGTTACTCTTTAGGAGGCGACCGCCCCAGTCAAACTGCCCACCTGACACTGTCTCCCCACGCGCTAAGCGTGGCGGGTTAGAATGGTCATACAGCCAGGGTAGTATCCCACCATTGCCTCCTCGTATGCTAGCGCACACGTCTCTTCGGCTCCTACCTATCCTGTACAAGCGGTACAAACATTCCATATCAGGTTGCAGTAAAGCTCCACGGGGTCTTTCCGTCCTGTCGCGGGTAACCTGCATCTTCACAGGTACTATAATTTCACCGAGTCTCTCGTTGAGACAGTGCCCAGATCGTTGCGCCTTTCGTGCGGGTCGGAACTTACCCGACAAGGAATTTCGCTACCTTAGGACCGTTATAGTTACGGCCGCCGTTTACTGGGGCTTCAATTCGTACCTTCGCCGAAGCTAAGCACTCCTCTTAACCTTCCAGCACCGGGCAGGCGTCAGCCCCTATACGTCACCTTACGGTTTTGCAGAGACCTGTGTTTTTGCTAAACAGTCGCCTGGGCCTATTCACTGCGGCTCTCTCGGGCTTGCACCCTAATAGAGCACCCCTTCTCCCGAAGTTACGGGGTCATTTTGCCGAGTTCCTTAACGAGAGTTCTCTCGCTCACCTTAGGATTCTCTCCTCATCTACCTGTGTCGGTTTGCGGTACGGGCAGTACTACTCTTCCTAGAGGCTTTTCTTGACAGCGTGAAATCAGGAACTTCCGTACTTTATTTCCTTCCCCATCACAGCTCATGCTTCGCAAGAAGCGGATTTGCCTACTTCTCACACTCACTGCTTGGACGCACATTTCCATTCGTGCGATTCCCTATCCTTCTGTGTCACCCCATCGGTTAAACAATTAGCACTGGTACAGGAATCTCTACCTGTTGTCCATCGCCTACGCCTATCGGCCTCGGCTTAGGTCCCGACTAACCCTGAGCGGACGAGCCTTCCTCAGGAAACCTTAGATATTCGGTGGAAGGGATTCTCACCCTTCTTTCGCTACTCATACCGGCATTCTCACTTCTAAGCGCTCCACCAGTCCTTCCGGTCTGACTTCACCGCCCTTAGAACGCTCTCCTACCACGAACCTCTCAAAGAGGTTCATCCACAGTTTCGGTAATATGTTTAGCCCCGGTACATTTTCGGCGCGGGGTCACTCGACCAGTGAGCTATTACGCACTCTTTCAATGGTGGCTGCTTCTAAGCCAACATCCTGGTTGTCTAAGCAACCCCACATCCTTTTCCACTTAACATATATTTGGGGACCTTAACTGGTGGTCTGGGCTGTTTCCCTTTCGACTACGGATCTTATCACTCGCAGTCTGACTCCCGAGTATAAGTACATGGCATTCGGAGTTTATCTGAATTCGGTAACCCGAGAAGGGCCCCTAGTCCAAACAGTGCTCTACCTCCATGACTCTTTACCTCGAGGCTAGCCCTAAAGCTATTTCGGAGAGAACCAGCTATCTCCAAGTTCGATTGGAATTTCTCCGCTACCCACACCTCATCCCCGCACTTTTCAACGTGCGTGGGTTCGGACCTCCAGTAAGTATTACCTTACCTTCATCCTGGACATGGGTAGATCACCTGGTTTCGGGTCTACGACCTGTTACTTATTCGCCCTATTCAGACTCGCTTTCGCTACGGCTCCGCTTTTTCCGCTTAACCTTGCAACAAATCGTAACTCGCCGGTTCATTCTACAAAAGGCACGCTATCACCCATTAACGGGCTCTAACTACTTGTAGGCACACGGTTTCAGGAACTGTTTCACTCCCCTTCCGGGGTGCTTTTCACCTTTCCCTCACGGTACTGGTTCACTATCGGTCACTAGGGAGTATTTAGCCTTGGGAGATGGTCCTCCCGGATTCCGACGGAATTTCACGTGTTCCGCCGTACTCAGGATCCACTCTGGAGGGAAAGCTATTTCAACTACCGGGCTGTTACCGTCTTTGGCGGGCCTTTCCAGACCGCTTCATTTATAACTTTCTTTTGTAACTCCGTATAGAGTGTCCTACAACCCCAAGAAGCAAGCTTCTTGGTTTGGGCTCTTTCCGTTTCGCTCGCCGCTACTCAGGAAATCGATTTTTCTTTCTCTTCCTCCAGGTACTTAGATGTTTCAGTTCCCTGGGTCTGCCTTCCTCACGCTATGTATTCACGTAAGGATACTATCCGACTAAAGATAGTGGGTTCCCCCATTCGGAAATCTCTGGATCAACGCTTACGTACAGCTCCCCAAAGCATATCGGTGTTAGTCCCGTCCTTCTTCGGCTCCTAGTGCCAAGGCATCCACCGTGCGCCCTTTCTAACTTAACCAATTTACTTCATTGAAGTAAAGGTTGTTTTTCTGATTTTCCGTATCAGCGATGATACATCCAATCAGATGAAAGATTCACTTTCAGATGATTCTCGGTTACTTGTGTCATAAATAGTTACCTATTTATGCTAACTTTACTAACTTTCTTATCTAGTTTTCAAAGAACAATTTTGGTGGAGCCTAGCGGGATCGAACCGCTGACCTCCTGCGTGCAAAGCAGGCGCTCTCCCAGCTGAGCTAAGGCCCCTTAAATAGGATATTATGTTGTTTCTTCTGTCAGAAAGAAAAAGTGGGCCTAAATGGACTCGAACCATCGACCTCACGCTTATCAGGCGTGCGCTCTAACCAGCTGAGCTATAGGCCCGTCAATAATGTAGTGGCTCTTTGCCCAAGGCAACGCGCCGTGCGTACTTTATCTGACATCTAAGAGAATGACCTCTCAAAACTGAACAAATATAGAAGAACGAAAACTCACAGGTTTCCTTTTCCTTAGAAAGGAGGTGATCCAGCCGCACCTTCCGATACGGCTACCTTGTTACGACTTCACCCCAATTATCTGTCCCACCTTCGGCGGCTGGCTCCTAAAAGGTTACCCTACCGACTTCGGGTGTTACAAACTCTCGTGGTGTGACGGGCGGTGTGTACAAGGCCCGGGAACGTATTCACCGCGGCATGCTGATCCGCGATTACTAGCGATTCCGGCTTCATGTAGGCGAGTTGCAGCCTACAATCCGAACTGAGAATGGTTTTATGGGATTGGCTCCACCTCGCGGCTTCGCTACCCTTTGTACCATCCATTGTAGCACGTGTGTAGCCCAGGTCATAAGGGGCATGATGATTTGACGTCATCCCCACCTTCCTCCGGCTTGCACCGGCAGTCACTTTAGAGTGCCCAACTAAATGCTGGCAACTAAAATCAAGGGTTGCGCTCGTTGCGGGACTTAACCCAACATCTCACGACACGAGCTGACGACAACCATGCACCACCTGTCACTTTGTCCCCGAAGGGAAAGCTCTGTCTCCAGAGTGGTCAAAGGATGTCAAGACCTGGTAAGGTTCTTCGCGTTGCTTCGAATTAAACCACATGCTCCACCGCTTGTGCGGGCCCCCGTCAATTCCTTTGAGTTTCAACCTTGCGGTCGTACTCCCCAGGCGGAGTGCTTAATGCGTTAGCTGCAGCACTAAGGGGCGGAAACCCCCTAACACTTAGCACTCATCGTTTACGGCGTGGACTACCAGGGTATCTAATCCTGTTTGCTCCCCACGCTTTCGCGCCTCAGCGTCAGTTACAGACCAGAGAGTCGCCTTCGCCACTGGTGTTCCTCCACATATCTACGCATTTCACCGCTACACGTGGAATTCCACTCTCCTCTTCTGCACTCCAGTCTTCCAGTTTCCAATGACCCTCCCCGGTTAAGCCGGGGGCTTTCACATCAGACTTAAAAGACCGCCTGCGCGCGCTTTACGCCCAATAAATCCGGACAACGCTTGCCACCTACGTATTACCGCGGCTGCTGGCACGTAGTTAGCCGTGGCTTTCTGGTTAGATACCGTCAAGGGACAAGCAGTTACTCTTATCCTTGTTCTTCTCTAACAACAGTACTTTACGATCCGAAAACCTTCTTCATACACGCGGCGTTGCTCCGTCAGACTTTCGTCCATTGCGGAAGATTCCCTACTGCTGCCTCCCGTAGGAGTCTGGGCCGTGTCTCAGTCCCAGTGTGGCCGATCACCCTCTCAGGTCGGCTATGCATCGTTGCCTTGGTAGGCCTTTACCCTACCAACTAGCTAATGCACCGCGGGCCCATCTGTAAGCGATAGCCGAAACCATCTTTCAAAGTGATGACATGCGTCACTACTTATCATTCGGTATTAGCCCCGGTTTCCCGGAGTTATCCCCAACTTACAGGCAGGTTGCCCACGTGTTACTCACCCGTCCGCCACTAACTTTGGAAGAGCAAGCTCTTCCTCCGTTCGTTCGACTTGCATGTATTAGGCACGCCGCCAGCGTTCGTCCTGAGCCAGGATCAAACTCTCTTTAAAATATAAATTGAATTTGAATACTTATTCAACACCGTGAATAAGATTCCTTGCGTCAAATTGACTTCGCTAGCAATTAAATTACTAGTTTGTTTTGTTGAAAACAGCTTTCTGTTTTCTGCCCTGCGATTACCAGTGAGACTTTACGTCTCATTGCTTTTCGTCTTCTTCTTTGTTCAGTTTTCAAAGGTCAGTTTCTTTTGCTGCAAAAACGTTTTGTCCGTATCAGCAACGTTTATAAATATACCAAGATTTTTGCCTTTCGTCAATACTTTTTATCAAGTTTTTATAATAAATACGGAATTATTTTTTGAGCTAATGATTTATAGGCTTTACCAGCATCGCTAGCTTCACCATAAACAGCTGATATATAGCCGTTTTCGTTAATTTCTGGTTGTTCTATTGGCAGTTGAATTAAAAGTTCAGTTTCTAAGTCGGCTGCCACTTTCTCTCCGCCGCCTTGTCCAAATATCTTTAATTCTTTTCCATCATCATGTTTAAAGTAAGACATGTTCTCTATTACTCCGATAATTTTGTGGTTATTTTTCATTGCCATGTAACCAGCACGTGATGCTACAGATGCGGCGGCATAATGCGGAGTTGTAACAATAAGTTCATTACATTTCGGAATTAGAGTGTGAATATCTAACGCGACATCACCAGTTCCTGGCGGTAAATCGATAAGTAAGTAATCTAATTCTCCCCATCTCACTTCTTCTAAAAACATTTTAATCATTTTCCCTAACATTGGACCTCGCCATATTACAGGTTCTCCCGGCTCCACAAAGAAATCCATTGAAATCATTTGGATACCATTGGTTTCTACAGGAATAATCTGTCCATTTTCTTTGCGAGGCGATTCAGTTATTCCTAGTAGCACAGGGATACTGAATCCATAAATATCTGCATCTAGCAAACCAACTTTCTTGCCTTGATTTGCAATAGCGCTAGCCAGATTTACAGCAACAGTTGATTTTCCTACACCACCTTTTCCACTTGCAATTGCCAAAAATTTTGTTTGACTGTTTTCGGAAAGGATATTGTCTCTTGTTTGAAAAATGCGGTCTATTACTGCTGCTGGTAGATATTCTAGTTCAATATTGATTTCTTTTACTCCGAATTGCGTAAGAAGTTCTTCTATATTATGAACAAAATGATCTGTTTCAATTGCCGGATCTGCTAAAGCAATTTTTATATTAGCTGTTTCTTCTATTACTTGTACTTCTAAAACACCTTCTGTTTCTTCCAAATCGGCTTCTAAAACAGGATCTTGTAGCCGATATAATAATCTCGTGATTTGTTGTTCGTTAAGCATATTTGTAGAACCTCCCATAATGAATGCGCTGACATACAGATTATTATAGCATGGCTTCATTTGTTTATCACGAATTCCTTATTCACTTGAGTTATTTATTCTAGTCTTTTTTAGAACTTTTTTACTTTCTATAGAGAAAATTACTACTCCAGACTTATTACTAACCAATAATCAATTTGCTAAAAACGGCTTTATACTAGCATTTACTTATTTTTTTGTTTTTTTAAATATCTCCCCCTAAAAATAACTTCACAATTTTTACACATTTTCCCGAATAAGTAAAAATCGCTATACATCAATCATTTAACCAATTTTTAATTTTTCGTTATACAATTGTAATAGATTTTTTTTCTTGTTTTTTGCTATTATGATAGCAAATAGATAAAAAGGAGTGCTTAGAACTGTGGATAAAAAGTTTATGAAATCAGGGATTATTATACTCATTGTGGCATTTATTGTAGTTTCAATGAATGTTGGAGCAGAAACGGGTGATAATCAGGTTTCTCAAGTTGAGTTAAGTTCGCAGCAACAAGCATTTATTAATGGAGTTTTACCCGCTGCTCAAGATGGTCTACGTAACGGAAAGCTTTTAGCCAGTGTAACGCTTGCTCAAGCTATATTGGAATCTAATTGGGGTGAAAGTGGTTTAAGCAAAAACTCAAATAATTTATTTGGTATTAAAGGTGCATATAATGGGAAATCAGTTTCGATGCGTACGATGGAAGCGACCGGGGCAACAACTGCGAATTTCCGTGTTTATCCTAGTTGGCAAGAATCCATTAAAGACCATACTGATTTAATTACGCATAACGCACGCTATAAAGACGCAGTCGGCGAAACAGATTACCGCAAAGCGTTACAAGCAATTAAAGATGGTGGTTATGCGACTGATCCAGAATATGTAAACAAATTAGCCACCATAATTGAACGTTATAATCTAACGCAATACGATATTGTTTATGATAAAATTGAATCGCATAACAAAATTGCCGCAATCGGAAAAGTAGCGCCAAATAAAACACAAGAAATCATTTGGACCACTCCATATAACACTGCAAAATCAGAAAAAATTGATACACTGGCAAACTACGAAAATCATAACCTCGAAGTTTCTTGGGAAGCTAAGAACAAGAAAGGCCATTGGTACTTCATCCGCGAGAACAACAAAGATATTGGTTGGATAAATAGCAATGCACTTACGCTTAGTTATCATCAACAAGAAGAGGAAAACGTGAATTTAACTAAATATGTGGATGATTTAAACGGTCACATTTATCGCTTGCCTTCCCCAGAAAAACAGTTTGATAAAGGCACCATTGCAAGCTATGATCGAAAGGCACTTCACGCAAACAAAAAGATTACTCGTGACGGCTATGCTTGGTTAAAACTTTCAGTAGGCAACACCGAAATCGGTTGGGTTCGTGCTGATAAGTTGAACGACCGTCTGTATGATCGAATTACTGAACAAAGCGTCTATAATGGCTACGCTAAAATTAAAACTCCTGCAACAGAAAATGTTTGGACAAATCCATACAACACAAAAAATGCAGAAAAAGTAGCTCCACTTAGTGATTATGCGACAGATAAACTAGAACTTGTTACTCGCGCTAAAGTCGGCAATATGCTTTGGTACCAATTTAAAGTTGATGGGCAACTAGTTGGTTGGACAAGCGAAAAAGATTTATCGATTATTTATACTCCCGAATCAGAAAAACCAATAACTCAAGTTGCTTATGTAAAAACTCCAGAAGCTATTGTCTATAGCAAACCTGTTGAAACGACTAACACAAAGCTGAAAGAAGTTGGTTACTACTATGGAAAATTACTATTAGTTGATAAAGAGGCGACGATTCTCAGTGAAAAATGGTTACATCTCAAAGATAATGACAGTTCTATCGGCTGGATCAAAGCAACGGACCTTCAAAGCTAATATACAAAAAAGAGATTGCCTCAATATGCAATCTCTTTTTTCATTTTAAACAAGTACAATTATTTTGCCAAAACTATGCTTACTTTGTAAATACTCATGTGCTTCTTGAATCTCGTCTAACTTAAAAATCTTTTCCGGTTTTATTTCAATATTAAATTCAATAATAAATCTAAGTAATTCATTTAATTTTCCCCCATCTACATTTCCAGAATAAAAACTCGTTAAATAACTATTTTTCTGTAAATCTATAATCGGGTCAAATGCTTCTAAATACCATTTCTCACCAAGTTGTCCTGTGCTACATAATATACCCCGCTCTTTCAAATGATGAAAACTATCTTTAATTGTCGCCGGGCCAATTAGCTCGAAAATCTTAGTATAAGCATTATCTGTTTGTAATTCTCCATTCAGATCCATTACCACATCACTGAATCCCGCTGCTAACAACGATTTATTTTTTGCCATATTCCGACTTGTTCCATCTAACACAAGATTTGGAAATTTAGCTTTTACCAAGTTTAAAAAGGCAATTCCTACCCCGCTTGTAGTACCACGAACAAGCACAGTATCCGTTTCCAGCAGTTGTAAGTTTTGCATCGATCCATATGCAGTGTAATAAGTTTCTGGAATTGTAGCTAACTCCGTCCAAGAAAGGTTTGTTTCAACGGGATAGATTTGTTCATTTGGTAGCAATATGTATTCTGCATAGCTTCCGTCAAATGCGCGTCCCATTTCTCCCATAATGGAGACTACTTTTTGACCAATTGGTAATGATTTAGCATCCGTCGTTTTTTCAATCACGCCTACACATTCAATTCCTAAAATACGCGGGAACTTCACTGAGGGGGACTTACCTTCTCTTGTAAATATTTCAGAATGATTTATCCCAAACCCCTTAACTTTAACTAATGACCAACTTTTTTTCATCTCCGGCATCACTATATCTTGATAGACAAGCTTTTCCGTCCCTCCCGCTTCGTAAACCACTGCAGCTTTCATCCAATCACGCCCTTTTTTAAACTAAAAACTTACAAATAATACTTGGTAACTAAAACAGCTTTGCAGATGAACAGTAGGCCCAAAAGCATTTATACTTTACGTTCGTTTTAAAAAGTGAGATGAACGAAACAAAAAGCGCCACTTGGTACCAAATTGAATAATCAAATCCAATTCCCATTTTAATCATTGTGCATAATAAATCTCCCCAAAATATTGTTATGATTACTACATAGAGTGTACTTATGTATTTTTTCACGTTGTACTCCTTGTTGTGAACTTTCAGTATATATCTATCATGAGTCGAATTTATCTAGGTCTGCTATGTAGGGTTTCCCGTCTTTATCTAAAAGTGGTGTCATTCCACCCGCATAACCAGAAAGATGAAAAATATATTGCACTCCTGTTTGTTGATCAACCAAAATTTCTGTAATATTTAATTTTCCTTGTGTATATATTTTTTTAAACCGTTCTTCTGCCAATTTTAAGTCCTCCTATATTTATGCCATCGTATAACTTACTTTTTATTATATATCATGGTTAGAGCGTTTACAAAAGGCTTTATGCAAAAAAGCAGTATTAATTATAAGATCTTTTATCAGCTACAGAAAATTATCGGATAAATAAATAGAATTCCAAGTTTCGTATCAAGGTATAAACGCACTGCGATTATATAGAATAACAAAAAAGGAGAGAAAAAAATGAAAAAGACAACGTTAGGAATCAACACCACTGCAGCAATTTTAGATATTATTAATGCGATTTTATTTACAACATCTTGGTTCGTTATAACATTTATGGCTTTTAGCGAGAGTTTTTCAGGTGGAGATGGATCACAAACAAGTGGAGTCGGAACTTTCTTTTATGTCATGGCTGGCATCGGACTTATTATTCATATTATCGGTTTAGTAAAATCTAAAAAAGCAGGAATTTCTATTGTTGGACATATTTTAGGAATAATCGGGTGTACATGTTTTGCACTTACCGCCCTTTTAGCATTCCCTGCGATTGTGTTATTAATAATTGCTTCGGTGTTTTATTTTAGACAGACATCGGTTCGAGAATAGAAACGCAATATATGTTCATTGTTTTGAATCACAAATTTTAAAAACTTATCTTATCCATTCACTGTCTGTTAATCAACTTAATAGGCTGCTGAATCAAATAAAAACTGCCTCCCACAAGGTGGTTTTTATTTTCGACTTAAAACTTTTATTAGCTTCTTTAATTTCTATGAGTCATAAGAATAGGCTGTATAACCATTATTATAGCCAAAATAAAAAAGCACTCCCCTCCGAAAAGGGAAATGCTTTGAAACGTCGATATTAACGTTTTGAGAACTGAGGTGCACGACGCGCGCCTTTAAGTCCGTATTTTTTACGTTCTTTCATACGTGGGTCACGAGTAAGTAGACCAGCAGATTTAAGCGCTGGGCGGTACTCAGGTGCCACTTGTAATAGTGCACGAGCTACACCATGACGGATAGCACCAGCTTGACCAGTGTAACCACCACCGTGAACGTTTACTAGTACATCATAGTTACCTAAAGTTTCTGTAGCTACTAAAGGTTGTTTGATAACTTCACGAAGAGCTGCAAATGGGATATAATCTTCCCAGTCTCTATTGTTAATAACGATTTTGCCGTCGCCTGGTACTAAACGTACACGAGCTACAGAGCTTTTACGACGACCAGTTCCGTAATATTGTACTTGAGTCACTTAGTATTCCTCCTTTATTAATTAACCGCGTAATTCGTATACTTCTGGTTGTTGAGCTGCATGTTCGTGCTCTGCTCCACCATATACGTGTAATTTTTTGAATAATTGACGTCCAAGAGAATTTTTTGGAAGCATACCTTTGATAGATAGTTCTAATAATTTCTCTGGATTGTTTGTACGCATTTCACCTGCAGTACGAGATTTCAAACCGCCTGGATATTGTGAGTGACGGTAGTAAATTTTGTCAGTAGCTTTTTTACCAGTAAGACCAATCTTACCAGCGTTAATGATGATTACAAAGTCTCCAGTATCGATATGTGGAGTAAATTGTGGTTTGTTTTTTCCGCGAAGAATTGAAGCAACTTCACTGGATAAACGTCCTAAAGAAACACCAGTAGCGTCGATAACGTACCATTTACGTTCTACTTCGCCGGGTTTCGCCATATAAGTTGTACGCATGAATTACCCTCCTAAATAAATTGAAACAAATTAGCTCCCGAAAACTGTTCCTAATTCCCGAAATGCTATTCTATATTTTTATTGTTTAAACACAACAACCTTCCGGGGCTTATTGTGGGGCAAACAATACCATAGTCCATAATACCGTTTTTGGGTCAAAAAGTCAATGCTTTATTTAATTTTTATTCATAGTCAACCCGCCACAAATACAATCCTTGTGGTGGCGCAGTCTTACTTATGAGTTTTTGCCGATCACGTGCCAAAAGTGCTTTTGTAATATCGTCTGGGGAGATTCGTCCTTGTCCCGCATCAAGTAGTGTTCCTGTTAGAATTCGTACCATATTGTACAAAAAACCATTCCCTTGAAAAGCAATGACCAAAGTCTCGTTATCTTCTTCATAGAAATCAATACTATAAAGCGTCCGGACTTTCGAATCTCGCTCTGTTCTTGCGGAACAAAAACTAGTGAAATCATGTTCACCAATTAGGCATTCACTTGCAATCTTCATTTGCGCTATATTAAGTTCATAGGGATAATGCAGTGCAAAATTACGACTAAATGGGTCAAAAATTTTTGTTCGCTTTATTATATAACGATATTCTTTTCCTACTGTGCAAAATCTAGCATGAAAATCCGCTGGTGTCTCTTCTACTGTTATGAAGCTAATATCAAAAGGTGTCATCACTTGAAGCGCTTTTTGGAATTTTTCAGCTGAAATAGCTAGTTCCGAATCAAAATGAATTACTTGACCTTTCGCATGCACTCCAGTGTCCGTTCTTCCGGATGCTGTCACTCGGACGCTTTTCCCTTTATGCATTTTCTTTAGTGCTTTTTCAATTTCCGCTTGAACAGTCCGCGTATTTGGTTGTACTTGATAACCATAAAATCCACTTCCGTCATAAGAAATTACTGCTTTATACCTTGTCATCCCTTTCAACTCCGCAACCAAAATAATAATCCACTTAAAATAACAAGTGAAATAAGTAAAAATGTATCAGCAAACCGCCAGCGTAACAAACGAAATCGTGTCCGTCCTGTTCCGCCACGATAACCTCTCGCTTCCATCGCTATCGCTAAATCTTCTGCCCGTTTAAACGCACTAATAAACAATGGAACAAGTAATGGAATAATTGCCTTAATCCGATCTCGCCATTTTCCGCTTGTAAATTCTACTCCACGCGCTTTTTGTGCTTTCAAAATTTTCTCTGTTTCATCCATGAGCGTTGGGATAAAACGAAGCGAAATACTTAACATCAGTGCGAGTTCATGAACAGGCAAATGTACTAAGCGGAAAGGTGCCAAAATTTTCTCTAGTCCATCTGTTAGTTCAATCGGACTTGTTGTAAGTGTTAACAAAGTTGTCATGAAAATAATCAGTACAAAGCGACAAAACATCATTGCCCCGTTCGCAAGTCCCAGTGTCGTAATTTGTAGAGGCCCTAAATCCACTAATATTGTTCCACCTTTTGTAAAAAAAACTTGTAGTAACAATGTAATTAAAATCAGCCAAAATATTGGTTGTAACCCTTTAATAAAAAATAAAAATGGCACTTTCGAGGTTAAAACTAGATACAACACATAAACAAACATTAGCGCATACGTCTGCCAGTTATTCGCTAAAAAAACAATAGCAATAAACGCCATGACAGCAGTAATTTTCGCACGAGGATCAAGCTTGTGTAGCCAAGAATTTCCCGGAATATAGCGCCCGAGAATCATTTTATCCATCATGATTAAGCCCCGCCCTTCGCTAAGTGTGGCGCCATTTCCATTGTTAGTTCATCTATGGTTAAACAAGTTTTAGTTAACTTCACATTGAATTTACGTTCAAATAAACCTTGAAATCGTACCACATCAGGAACAGAAAGACCTAGTTCAATTAATTCTTCTGGATTAGCAAATATTTCTCGTGGAGCTCCAATTTTAAGGACCGTTCCAGCTTTCATTAAAACGATTTTCTCCGCATATCGCGCGGCATCTTCCATGCTATGCGTTACAAGAACAGTAGTTAGTCCTTTTTCTTTGTGGAGGTTATAAAACATTTCCATAATCTCTTCTCGTCCATGTGGGTCCAGTCCAGCAGTTGGTTCATCTAGCACGAGTACTTCTGGATCCATAGCCAAAACACCCGCAATCGCAACCCTACGCATTTGTCCGCCAGAAAGTTCAAATGGGGAACGGGATAAAATTTCCTCAGTTAACCCCACCTCATAAATCACTTTTTTCGCGCGTTGTTTCGCATCCTCTTCAGAAACGCCAAAATTCATCGGTCCAAAACAAATGTCTTTTTCCACCGTTTCTTCAAATAATTGCGCTTCTGGAAACTGGAAAACAATTCCCACTTTTTTACGAAGATTGCGAAGTTTTTTTTGTTTTACTCCAGCAACAATTTCTCTATCACCCACTGTAATTTTACCTTCTGTTGGCATTAAAAGTGCATTCAAATGTTGAAGTAACGTTGATTTCCCAGAACCAGTGTGCCCAATAATCGCGGAATAGCTACCAGAATCAAAAGAAACATTTACATCCAGTAATGCTCGCTTTTCAAATGGGCTATTTTTTTGGTAACAATAACCTAGTTGTTCGAGTTTAATTTCCATAATTGATTTAGTAATGCTCCTTCCGATAGCACGGTACTTCCTGTTTCAAAGCCACCAGCAGCTAATTTTTCCTGTAACTCAATAATAAACGGTACACCTAATCCGATTTTTCGCATCGCATCAGCTTGCTCAAAGATTTCTTTTGGCGTTCCTTCGCTATGAATTTCTCCTTCGTTCATCACAATTACCCGATCAGCAAAAAGAACTTCATCCAAATCATGTGTAATCGAAATAACTGTAATATCTTCTTGTTCACGCATGATTCGAATTGTTTCCATCACTTCCGCTCGGCCTCTTGGATCAAGCATTGAAGTCGCTTCATCTAAAATAATAACATCTGGTTGTAATGCCAGCACACCTGCAATAGCGACTCGTTGTTTTTGTCCCCCAGAAAGTCTAGCTGGTTCGTGTAATGCGTATCTTTGCATACCGACTTCATTAAGGGCCGATTCGACACGCTCTACCATAATATCATGCGGAATTCCGTGATTTTCAAGACCGAAAGCCACATCATCTTGCACAGTAGCTCCAACAAATTGATTATCGGGATTTTGAAAAACCATTCCGACTTGTCGTCTAATTTCCCATATATTTTTTTCAGACAAAACAAAATGTCCGATTTTAATTAAACCATCTTCTGGAAAAAGCAAACCATTCAATAGTTTAGCAATGGTTGATTTCCCTGAACCGTTGTGACCAACAAGTGCCACCCATTCCCCTTTTTCCGCAGAAATTGATACATCTTTAACTGCAAATTTCTCCGTGTCTTCATACTTATAAAAAACGTGTTCTAATCTTACAAAACTTTCCGCCACGCTTAACACCTCACTTTTCGACCATTCATTGTTTATTATAGTATAAACATCCACCTGGCGCAAAATTTCCTTGTTGATTGCATTGGTTTATTTAGGGTAAAAATAAAGTACATATAAGTTAAGGAAGTGATATTATGTTACCCGATTTTATTTTGCGGCTTGTTGTTGCAGGTGTTCTTGGGGCGATTATCGGCCTTGACCGAGAAATCAGAGCTAAAGAAGCTGGATTTAGAACACATTTTCTTGTCTCTCTTGGTAGTGCATTAATTATGATTGTTTCTCAGTATGGCTTTTCAGAAATTGCTAAAATGCAAACTGTATCTTTTGACCCTAGTCGTGTCGCTGCGCAAGTTGTAAGCGGAATTGGCTTTATTGGTGCGGGGACAATTATTATCCAAAAGAAATTTGTAAGGGGGTTGACTACTGCAGCAGGTCTTTGGGCTACTGCTGGTATCGGTCTTGCAGTTGGAGCTGGCATGTACTGGGTTGGTATTGCAGCTACTTTGCTTACATTAATAGGTCTAGAATTTCTTAGTATTATTTTTAAATCATTTGGTCTCCATACAACATCCCTCCTATATACAACTACTGATCGTGCCAATATCGTAAAGATTACCGAGAAAATAAAGCAAAATAATCAGCAAATAATTTCTTACAATACCGAAAAAGAAACAGTTGGTGAAAACCTTGTTTTTAAAGTCAATATTGTTATAAAGACAAAGAATAAGAGTGAAGAATCCGAACTATTTCACTTTATTCAAAACCTCGCTCATGTCACTATAGAAAAAATGGAATAAACTAGTCCTTTTTTTCAGTTAAAGGACTTCAATTGTTCACAGAATATCCATTTACATCAGAGTTATCTGTTTGCTATAATTCACCCGTCAGTATAAAACTGAACAGAGAGAAGGGATGAAATGAAAAATCTTGTAACCAGAGAGCAGTCGATTTATGAGATGGATAAATTGACGCAACCTGCGCTTACAGTGAAAGATGGCTCTGTTGTGAAAATAAAAATAAAAGATCACTTTAATGGCCAAATTCACGAAGCACGCCTTCATTATGGGGAATTAGATTGGAAGCAGTTTTCACCAACGAGCGGACCAATTTTTGTTGACGGGGCAGAACCAGGAGACTTACTCGCAGTAACAATTGAAAAAATTAAGCTTACTAGTACAGATACTTTTTTACTAAGTGGTCCAAACATCGGAATATTAGATGATTTATTACCAAATAATTGTATTAGGCGTTTTAAAATTCAAAATAATAAAATCATTTACTCAGAACAAATTAATATTCATATTGAAAAATCAATCGGTTTATTAAAGACTGAAGCAGCCAACGAACCAAGACCTACTCAACTTCCTACTAATTGCGGAGGAGTGCTTAATTCCGCTTATCTTACAGAAGGGGCAACTATCTTTTTACCAGTTGAAAAGCAAGGAGCTTTGCTTCATGTTGGTGATGTTCATGCAACTACCGGTCTCAGAGAAATCACTTCAAGTTGTGCAGAAATCCCTGCGGAAGTTACACTAAGGCTTCAAATCCTAAAAAACAAAAAAGCCCCCACTCCAGTCATCATTCATGACAACCACCTAATTTGTATTGCTTCTGATTCTGTCATTGAAAACGCAGCAAAAACTGCTTTACAAAATATGGTGAATTTACTAACAGATACTGATAAAATGACCATTGAAGATGCCGTGTTTTTATTATCACTCGATGGCGATTTCCAAATTTGCCATTTAAGTAAGCCAAGTAAGATAGCAAGTATCAAACTACCATTAGATTATTTTCCAGAAATGCCATTTTTATAAAAGAAATCCTATTGCTCCATTAACGGGCAATAGGATTTCTTTTATATTTGTTCAAAAGTACTTCCTTGATAATTTTTACTTAAAAATATAGCGAGTTGTATGGCTTCTTTTTCAACCTGTTTCTGAGCTCTCCTTGCTAACTTTTTACTCAAATAAAAATGAAACGCAATTTTTTCTCCAGTAATTTCATATCTCCACGTACCGTAAAAATTTTCATTTATAATTAAAACTGCTTCAATTTGACCAGCAGTTCTCCAAATTAAGCTTGTTTCTTTTTCATTTGCCAACCAATCCTTTTTTCGATAACTAACAAAAAGTGGATCGAATTTACCAAGCAAAATCGGCTTTTCTGATTTTACTTCTAATTGTATTTCCGTTTTGCTGTAATACTTCTCCCCATCTTCCCCTAAATAATAGAAATAAGTTGGTAGTAGTTTTCTGAGTGTCGCTTGGAATTCAAAGATTGGAAGTCCAGACCAATGCTTGAAATCTCGGACTGTGGCAGGACCGTATGCACTGAAGTAGCGATTGACCATTACTTCTAGCCCTGTTTGCATGTGAGGTGTACTCAGCCACGATTCTTCTGTTTCTGAATTAATCCAATAACGATGACTATAAAATTTTGTTTTTGGAGATTCCGGCACACAATACAGCTTCCCATCTAGCGAGCCTTGGATAAATACGCCTCCCCAAGTCATCAGTTTTTTCGCTTGCTCACCAAATAATTTTGCAAATGCCTCTTTAGGAATTTTCTCGTCACTCATTAGAAGCAGTTCCATTTCTGCCAAAAGCGTATCTATATTGCTTCCTAATTCCTCTGTATGCTTTTTAATCCAGTTGTTTCTACTTGCATATACTTCGTGAATAAAAAACCAGTCAGAAGGCGTATACATGTGCACGGTCATTCTTTGACCCCAAATTTTAATTAGCTTCTTTTGATCGTAGTCATTCTGCAACACTTCTTTTGTTAGATCACCTACACGATTAAATAGACTTATTTCGCCAAATTGTTGATATTGTGATTGTATGCCAAATAACGCACTTGCAGCAACAGGTGCGTTAGAAAATTTATTATGTAGTAAGCCAGAATTATATAGACGGTTTTTAGCTATTTCTGAGCTAGTTAGTATACGCATCTTTAGCCACTCCTTTTGCTAGTATTTGGAGTTCACTATAGATGTTTTTGGAAAGAAGTGCAAGAAAAAAAGGACATAAGCTTTTCAAGTTTGACCTACAGAAAGATACGTAAAAGTAGGTCAAACAAAAAAAGCCTGCCTCCTAGCCTGTTTTATAGGCTAGGAAACACAGAGCTAGACAAGGAAACAAGAAGTCCCCATATCATGACACTCCACTTGCTTTAAACGTTTTATTATTAAACTAATTCAATAATAACCATTGGTGCGCCGTCACCGCGACGTGGACCTTTTTTCAAGATGCGAGTGTATCCACCTTGACGTTCCGCGTAACGTGGAGCAACATCATCAAATAGTTTTTGTAGCGCGTAAACTGGACGGTTTTTCTTCACAGTAGAACCATCTTTACCTTTTGCATCTACTTGAACTACTTCTACAACTTCATGACGAACAAAAGCAGCCGCTTGACGACGAGCGTGCAAGTCTCCTTTTTTCCCAGAAGTGATTAGTTTTTCAACAACTTTACGAATCTCTTTAGCGCGAGCTTCTGTTGTTTCAATACGTTCATGTACGATTAAATCCGTTGCAAGATCACGTAGTAATGCTTTACGTTGTGAGCTTGTACGACCTAATTTTCTGTAACCCATGGAATTGCCTCCTTTATCAGTTTTCGTTTCTTAGAGATAAGCCAAGGTCAGCCAGTTTTACTTTTACTTCCTCAAGCGATTTACGGCCCAAGTTACGGACTTTCATCATATCGTCTTCGGATTTGTCAGCAAGTTCCTGTACTGTGTTGATTCCAGCGCGTTTCAAACAATTATATGAACGAACAGACAAGTCTAGTTCTTCAATAGTCATTTCAAGCACTTTCTCTTTATGGCTTTCTTCTTTTTCAATCATAATTTCAGCTTTTTGTGCTTCATCTGTTAAGTTAACGAAGATACTTAAGTGCTCAGAAAGAATTTTAGCTCCAAGTGAAACTGCTTCTTCTGGGCTGATACTTCCGTCAGTTAACACATCAAACGTAAGCTTATCATAATTAGTTAATTGTCCAACACGTGTATTTTCCACTTGATAGTTCACACGGATAACCGGTGAAAAGATTGAATCGACTGGAAGCACACCAATTGGCATATTTTCGCGTTTATTTTGATCAGCAGGTGTATAACCACGACCACGAGTAGCATTTAAACGCACATGAAATTTAGCATTATCACTTAATGTAGCAATGTGTAAGTCAGGATTTAAAATCTCAACGTCGCTGTCATAATTAATGTCAGCTGCAGTCACTACACCAGGACCTTGCATATCGATTTCTAATGTTTTTTCTTCATCAGAATAGATTTTTAACGCAAGTTTTTTAATATTTAAAATCATGGTTGTTACATCTTCTACTACACCTTCAATTACAGAAAACTCATGTAAAGCTCCATCAATTTGGATAGAGGTTACTGCTGCACCTGGAAGAGAAGATAATAGAATACGACGTAAGGAGTTACCCAAAGTTGTACCATATCCACGCTCAAGTGGCTCTACAACAAACTTTCCATACTTGGCATCATCGCTGATCTCAATCGTCTCGATTTTTGGCTTTTCAATTTCGATCATTCAAATTTACCCTCCTTCAAAACGTCTAGAATATCAGTCTTTATGTCAAACTCTCTGCCTTGATAGTTAAGACAGTAAAAATCTACTATTGGCAAAAGAAAACGACCACTTATACGCGACGACGTTTTGGAGGACGACATCCGTTATGTGGAACTGGAGTTACATCTTTAATAGCTGTTACTTCAAGACCAGCTGCTTGTAGTGCACGGATAGCCGCTTCACGACCTGAACCAGGACCTTTAACAGTTACTTCTAATGTTTTCAAACCATGTTCTTGTGCTGATTTAGCTGCACTTTCAGCTGCCATTTGCGCTGCGAAAGGAGTAGATTTACGAGAACCTTTAAATCCTAGAGAACCTGCACTTGACCAAGCTAAAGCATTACCATGTGTGTCAGTAATCATTACGATCGTATTATTAAATGTAGAACGAATGTGTGCAATACCAGATTCGATATTCTTTTTCACACGGCGTTTACGAGTATTTGTTTTACGAGCCATTCACTAACTACCTCCTTTACTATTATTTCTTTTTGCCTGCTACTGTTTTGGACGGGCCTTTACGAGTACGGGCATTATTTTTTGTATTTTGTCCGCGAACTGGAAGTCCACGACGGTGACGCATGCCACGGTAAGAACCAATTTCAATTAGACGTTTAATGTTTAAGTTTACTTCACGACGAAGGTCACCTTCAACTTTAATACGGTCTAAGATTTCGCGGATTTTACCTAGCTCTTCTTCCGTTAAATCACGAGTACGAGTATCTTCAGAAACACCAGCTTCAGCAAGAACTTTGCTAGCTGTTTGTTTACCGATACCATAAATGTAAGTCAGGGAAATAACAATACGTTTTTCACGTGGAACGTCCACACCTGCAATACGTGCCATTTACTTAAGCACCTCCTCTTATCCTTGTTTTTGTTTATGTTTTGGATTTTCACAAATTACCATTACTTTACCTTTACGACGAATAACTTTACACTTTTCGCACATAGGTTTCACTGATGGTCTTACTTTCATATAGATATACCTCCTTGTTTATTAGAGAAAATGTCTCTATAAACCGATAATTTCTAAGCTGGACGAACCAGACCGGTATATAAATTCAATTTCGGAGTGCAAATTATTTAAAACGATAAGTAATTCTTCCGCGTGTCAGGTCGTATGGAGAAAGCTCTACTGTCACTTTATCTCCGGGTAAAATACGAATGTAGTGCATGCGGATTTTACCTGAAACAGTTGCCAGTACTTTATGACCATTTTCGAGTTCAACATTGAACATCGCGTTTGGTAGAGTTTCTTGCACAACGCCTTCTACTTCAATAACATCTTCCTTTGCCATATGTTTGCTACCTCCTTCTTGTATTCTTGGATTTGTTCCTGATGCAGGCCTAATCCTTTCAGTGTAACTATTTCTCTTACATGAAAAAAACGTAAAACATGCAAAAATGGATGCACTTCTTTAAAAGGCAACACAATTTCGCCAGCTTTTCAGACAACCTGTAAAAGTGAAATCCGTAAAACCAGAAGAACTGTCACGCGCAAAAGTATTGCGGCTGAACAGGTCAGGGTAGAACATATACGTCATTCGGATGATCTTCAAACGGTTCTCTCGTTCATCATGATTTGCTTAGATGCCTTTATTCCACTGCCAATTATCCATTATACTACAAATCAAATCAATTTGCACGCATTGATTTTGACAGTGATTTCAGCACAGCTTACCCCTCAAAAAGAAGCAAGAATTTTTTCCACATCTACAAAAACGTCTTCAATATCTTGCTCGCCGTTTATGCTGTGAAGTTTACCCTTTTCAGAGTAAAAATCAAGAAGCGGCTTGGTCTGTTTCATATTGACATTCAGACGATTTTCCACGGTTTCTTTCTTGTCATCTTCACGTTGGTAAAGTTCTCCACCATCAAGATCACACTTCCCAGCAACTTTTGGTGGGTTGTAGATTTCGTGGTAAGTTTTACCGCAAGTCCGGCAAATCCAGCGACCAGTAAGACGTTTCATTAAAACATCTTTTTCGACATCAATGTTAATGACAGCATCAAGTTCTGTACCTAAATCACTCAGAATATTTTCAAGTTCTTTTGCTTGTTCCACTGTACGCGGAAAACCATCGAGCAAGAAGCCATTCTTAGCATCATCTTCGGCTAAACGTTCACGAACGATACCATTTGTAACTTCATCAGGAACTAGGTCACCATTATCCATAAAGGATTTAGCTTTTTTTCCTAATTCTGTATTATTTTTCATAGCTGCTCGGAACATATCTCCAGTGGAAATATGAGGAATGTTGTATTTCTCAACAATCTGTTCCGCTTGTGTGCCTTTTCCGGCGCCGGGCAGTCCCATTAATACTAATTTCAACTGTTTCGCCCCTTATTACGCGCTAGCTCCTGCTAGGAAATCCTAACAAGAACTGCGTGTTATTTGATAAATCCCCGATAGTTCCTTTTTACAAGTTGTCCTTCAAGTTGTTTCGTAGTATCTAATGCTACCCCGATAACAATTAGTAGGCTTGTACCACCAACGGCAAGTGACTGCGGTAAACTAAACACAGTAGTACCGATAGTTGGAAGTATAGCAACCGCTGAAAGGAAAATTGCACCAACAAATGTTAATCGATAAAGTACCGATGTAAGATAAGCTTGTGTTTCCCGACCAGGACGTTTACTAGGAATATACCCACCTTGCTTTTTCAAGTTGTCTGCAACTTTCTCAGGGTTTACTTGAATGAAAGCATAGAAATAAGTGAAAGCAACAATTAGTGCAACATATAAAATCATACCAATTGGTTTAGTGTAATCAAACACATCTTTCAATACTTTTACTACATCATTACTTTGATCAAAGAAAGTAAGAATTGTTTGTGGTGTAATAATAAATGCACTTGCAAAGATAACTGGGATAACTCCGGCAGAGTTAAGTTTCAACGGCAAATGAGTTGCTTGCGCGCCCGATTGTTTCGCTCCTGCTACACGTTTCGAGTATTGAATTGGAATTTTGCGCAATGCTTGTTGGAAGAAGATAACAGCTACAACAATAGCTAAAATCGCAACCGCCACACCGGCAAGCGTTAATATGTGTAGGAAAAGTTGATCACCAGCGTTTTCAATTTGCGAAACGTATAATTGACGTACTCCATCAGGGATACGTGCAACGATACCAGCAAAGATAATAATGGAAACCCCATTACCCACGCCTTTAACAGTGATTTGCTCACCTAACCACATTAAGAACATTGTACCTGTAGTTAGAACAATCGCGATAATGGCATATCTACCGATAGATGGTTCAATAACCAACCCAGCAGATGACAAGCGGTTAAATCCGTATGCCATACCAAATGCTTCGACTAAACCAAGACCTATCGTCATGTATCGAGTAAGTTGATTGAGTTTTTTACGACCCATTTCTCCTTGTTTCGACCACTCAGTTAGCTTTGGAACAACATCCATTTGAAGCAACTGAACAATAATGGAAGATGTAATGTAAGGCATTACACCCATGGCAAAAATTGAGAAGTTTTTTAACGCCCCACCATTAAATGTGTTTAAAAACCCCAAAATACCGCCATCCATACTAGATTGCAATGCTGCAGCGTTAACCCCCGGTACTGGCACAAATGTACCAATACGGAAAATAACTAACATTGCTAACGTAAATAGTATTTTTTTTCGGATGTCCGCTACTTTGAAGAAGTTAACTAACGTTTGAAACATTAGATCACCTCAGTTTTTCCGCCAGCCGCTTCAATTGCATCTTTAGCAGCTGCAGAGAATTTGTTCGCTTTCACAGTAAGTTTTTTCTCGATTTTACCATTTGATAAAATCTTGATTCCGGATTTTTCGTTACGAATAATACCAGTTTCAATTAAAAGTTCTGGTGTTACTTCTGTACCATCTTCAAAGCGGTTTAAAACATCTAAGTTCACGATTGCAAATTCTTTACGGTTGATATTTGTGAATCCACGTTTTGGAATACGACGGAAAAGTGGAAGTTGTCCACCTTCAAAGCCTAGACGTACGCCACCACCAGAACGAGCTTTTTGTCCTTTATGACCGCGTCCTGAAGTTTTGCCGTTACCAGAGCCTGTTCCACGACCAACACGATTACGTTCCTTACGAGAACCTTCTGAAGGCTTAAGTTCATGTAGTTTCATGTCAAGCACCTCCTCCTATTTAACAAATTCTATCAATTACATATTATTATATTAAGCTTAAACTTCTTTGACGTCCACTAAATGACTTACTTTAGTGATCATCCCACGAATTGCAGGATTATCTTCTTTAACCACTACAGAATTTGTTTTACCAAGACCTAATGCTTGAACAGTTTTGCGTTGTGGTTGAGGGCGTCCGATTAAGCTACGTTTTAAAGTGATTTCTAACTTCGCCATAACGATAATTCCCTCCTTATCCTAACAATTCTTCTACTGTTTTGCCGCGAAGTTTCGCAACATCTTCAGCGTTTTTAAGTTGTTTAATTCCGTCGATTGTAGCACGTACCATGTTAATTGGTGTATTAGATCCAAGCGATTTGGAAGATACATCAGCAACACCGGCAAGTTCTAGGACCGCACGAACGGGACCACCAGCAGTTACACCAGAACCGGCACTAGCAGGTTTAAGAAGAATTTCTCCGCCACCAAAATGTCCGACTACAGTATGTGGAATAGTTGTGTCTACAGTAGGTACAAGCACCATGTTCTTTTTAGCATCCTCAACAGCTTTACGGATTGCATCTGGAACTTCTTGTGCTTTACCAGTACCGAAACCAACATGACCGTTTTTGTCTCCAACAACAACAAGTGCTGTGAAACGGAAACGACGTCCACCTTTAACTACTTTAGCAACACGGTTGATTGTAACAACGCGTTCTTCTAAATCTAATTTGTTTCCATCAATTTGCTCAGGCATGTAATATGTCCCTCCTTCTTATTAAAATTCTAGTCCATTTTCGCGAGCTGCTTCAGCAAGAGCTTTTACGCGGCCATGATATAAGTATCCTCCACGGTCAAAAGTGACAGAAGTAATACCTTTTTCGGAAGCACGTTTAGCAACTAGTTCGCCAACTTTGCTTGCTGCATCAACTTTTGATTCAGCAGAACCGAAATCTTTATCTAAATTAGACGCACTTGCAAGTGTCACACCATTTACATCATCAATTACTTGAGCATAAATGTTTTTGTTTGAACGGAATACGTTTAAACGTGGACGACTTTCAGTTCCGGAAATCTTAGAACGAACACGAGCATGTCTTTTTTTACGTACTTTATTTTTGTCGATTTTGGTAATCACACGACTCACCTCTTCTCTCATTTGCCTAATTAAGCGGCATTATTTACCAGTTTTACCTTCTTTACGGCGTACATGTTCGCCTTCGTAACGAATACCTTTACCTTTATATGGTTCTGGTGGACGTACGGCACGAATGTTTGCAGCTAATTCTCCAACGTGTTCTTTGTTGTATCCTTTAACAATCACTTGTGTGTTTGCAGGAACTTCAATTTCTACGCCTTTCGGAGCAACAAATTCTACTGGATGAGAGTACCCTACGTTAAGAACAAGCTTGTCGCCTTGTTTTTGCGCACGGTAACCAACACCGATAAGTTCTAATTTCTTTTCATAACCCTCGGAAACTCCGACAACCATGTTATTTAAAATAGCACGAGTTGTACCATGAAGCGCACGGTGGTTCTTATTATCAGTCGGGCGAGAAACGTTAATTTCGTTGCCTTCAATATTAATAGTAATTTCTGGGTTGAACTCTTTTACAAGTTCACCTTTAGGACCTTTAACTGTTGCTGTTGATCCATTAAGTGTAACTGTTACACCTGCAGGAATCACAATAGTTTTTTTACCTATACGGGACATTTATTGCACCTCCTTATGGTTTACTTTTTCTTACCAAACGTATGCTAATACTTCTCCGCCGACTTGTTTAGCACGGGCTTCTTTGTCGGTTAAAACACCTTGGGAAGTAGACACGATTGCGATACCAAGACCGTTAAGGACTTTAGGCACCTCAGTTGATTTTGCATATACACGTAGTCCTGGTTTACTAATACGCTTCAAACCAGTGATTACACGTTCGCCAGTCGCACCATATTTCAAGAAAACACGGATTGTTCCAGCATTGTCATCTTCAATATATTCAACGTCACGGATAAAACCTTCACGCTTCAATATCTCAGCAATTTCTTTTTTGATTTTGGATGCAGGTAATTCTAATTTATCATGTTTAACCATGTTTGCATTACGAATGCGAGTTAGAAAATCTGCAATTGGATCTGTCATCACCATGTATAATACCCTCCTTCCTTAAACTCTTTCTTACCAGCTTGCTTTTTTCACGCCGGGAATTTGACCTTTATAGGCAAGTTCACGGAAACAAATACGGCATAATTTAAATTTGCGAATAACGGAATGTGGACGACCACAACGTTCACAACGAGTATATGCTTGAACAGCGTATTTTGGTGTGCGTTTTTGCTTCGCGATCATTGATTTCTTAGCCACGTTTACGCCTCCCTACTAAAATTAATTTTGATTACTTCTGAAATGGCATCCCTAGTTGAGTAAGTAACTCATGAGATTCTTCATCACTTTTGGCAGTTGTAACGATTACTACGTCCATACCGCGTACTTTTGATACTTGATCGTAATCAATTTCAGGGAAAATAAGTTGCTCTCTTACACCCAACGTATAGTTACCACGGCCATCGAAAGCTTTTTTCGATACACCACGGAAATCACGAACACGTGGAAGTGAAACAGTAACTAATTTATCTAAGAAATCATACATGCGTTCACCACGTAAAGTTACTTTAGCACCGATTGGCATTCCTTCACGAAGACGGAAACCAGCGATAGAATTTTTTGCTTTTGTAATTACAGGTTTTTGACCAGTGATAAGAGCTAACTCCTCCACTGCACTGTCTAAAACTTTTGCATTTGCTGTAGCGTCACCAACACCAGTGTTGATTACGATTTTATCTATTTTTGGAACCTCCATTACGGAGTCATAATTGAATTTGCTCATTAAAGCAGGAACAATTTCCTTAAGATATTGATCTTTAAGGCGATTCATGTAATATTCCCTCCTTCCTACGACTATTATTTATCTATTACTTCACCGGATTTTTTTGCTACGCGTACTTTTTTATCGCCTTTAACTTCGTAGCCTACACGAGTAGGTTCGCCTGTTTTAGGGTCAATTAGCATTACGTTTGAAACATGGATGGGTGCTTCAACATTCAAGATTCCGCCTTGCGGGTTGATGTTGGAAGGTTTTGTATGTTTTTTAACCATATTAATTCCTTCAATAAGTACGCGGTCCTTTTTCGGAAATGCTGCGAGCACTTTGCCGGATTTACCTTTATCTTTACCAGTAATAACTTTTACTTTATCACCTTTTTTGACATGCATTGGTATAGCACCTCCTTGATTTCTTGGAACTTATTTTTTAAAGAACTTCTGGAGCTAAAGAAACGATCTTCATAAAGTTGTTTTCACGAAGTTCGCGAGCAACAGGTCCAAAAATACGTGTTCCACGAGGACTTTTATCGTCACGGATAATGACACATGCATTTTCATCAAACTTGATGTAAGAACCGTCTTGACGACGTGCTCCACTCTTAGTACGAACGATTACTGCTTTAACAACTTCACCTTTTTTGACAACGCCGCCTGGTGTTGCTTGTTTAACGGTACACACGACAACATCGCCAATGTTAGCAGTTTTGCGTCCTGATCCACCTAGCACTTTAATTGTTAAAACTTCACGTGCGCCAGAGTTATCAGCCACTTTCATACGACTTTCTTGTTGAATCATTAGGACACCCTCCTTCCAGAATAACGGGTCGGAAAAATTGCACTCGGCAACTTTTCACAATCTATTTTCAAACTTTTGATTTAGATAATTACTGCTTCTTCTACAACTTCTAGTAAACGGAAATGTTTAGTTGCAGATAATGGACGAGTTTCGGAAATACGAACTACATCGCCAGTTTTTGCAATGTTATTTTCATCATGCGCTTTGAATTTTTTAGAATACTTCACGCGTTTACCGTACAAACCATGTTTCTTGTACGTTTCAACAACCACGGTAATTGTTTTATCCATTTTGTCGGATACAACACGACCAGTATAAACTTTACGTTGGTTACGGTCAGCCATGTATTAAAACCTCCTTACGATTCTTTTTTAAGCAAGTTCTCTTTCTCGAACGATTGTTTTCATACGGGCAATTGCTTTACGGACCTCACGAATACGTGCGGTGTTTTCTAATTGACCAGTAGCTAATTGAAAGCGCAGGTTGAAGAGCTCTTCTTTCAAAGCTTTTTCTTGATCTTGGATTTCGGTAGTGGATAAATCACGAATATCATTAGCTTTCATTTGCTTCACCACCAATTTCTTCACGTTTAACGATCTTAGTTTTGACCGGCAGTTTATGTGCTGCTAGACGTAATGCTTCACGCGCTACATCTTCAGGAACACCTGCGATTTCAAACATAATTTTGCCACGTTTGACTGGGCTTACCCAACCTTCCGGAGCACCTTTACCTTTACCCATCCGAACCCCGATTGGTTTAGAAGTGTAAGATTTATGAGGGAAAATTTTAATCCAAACTTTACCGCCACGTTTCATGTAACGAGTCATTGCGATACGAGCTGCTTCGATTTGACGGTTTGTAATCCAAGAAGCTTCAACTGCTTGAAGACCGTATTCACCAAATGCAACTTCAGTTCCGCCTTTCGCGCGTCCACGCATGTTTCCACGGAATTCACGACGGTATTTTACACGTTTAGGAACTAACATTATTATTTTCCTCCTTCCACATTGTTTTTCTTCGTAGGAAGGACTTCGCCACGGTAGATCCAGACTTTAACGCCTAGTTTACCATAAGTTGTGTCAGCTTCTTCCCATGCGTAGTCGATATCGGCACGCAATGTATGAAGAGGTACTGTTCCTTCGCTATAGTGTTCAGCACGAGCGATATCCGCTCCGCCAAGACGACCAGATACTTGAGTTTTGATACCTTTTGCTCCAGCACGCATAGTACGTTGGATAGCTTGTTTTTGCGCACGACGGAAAGATACACGACCTTCCAATTGACGAGCGATATTTTCAGCAACCAATTTTGCGTCTAGGTCAGCACGTTTGATTTCTACGATGTTGATATGAACACGTTTTTGAGTAAGTTCGTTTAAGTTTTTGCGTAATGCTTCAACTTCTGAACCACCTTTACCGATAACCATACCAGGTTTAGCAGTATGAATTGTGATATTCACACGGTTAGCTGCACGTTCGATTTCTACACGAGAAACAGAAGCGTCAGATAGACGTTTTGCAACATAATCACGGATGCGTAAATCTTCATGTAAGAAGTCCGCATAATCTTTTTCCGCGTACCATTTGGAGTCCCAATCACGGATGACACCGATACGCATACCTATTGGATGTACTTTTTGACCCACGAATTATCCCTCCTTCACTTCAGATACCACAACTGTAATGTGGCTAGTACGTTTGTTAATTGCACTTGCACGACCTTGTGCACGGGGACGGAAACGTTTAAGTGTTGGACCTTCGTCAACAAATGCTTCCTCAACTACAAGGTTGTTAATGTCTAAATCATAGTTATGCTCTGCGTTAGCAATAGCGGATTTTAATACTTTTTCAATAATTGGGGAAGCTGATCTTGGAGTATACTTCAAGATTGCAATTGCTTCGCCAACTTGCTTGCCTCGAATTAAATCAATGACGATTCTAGCTTTGCGAGGAGCAATACGAACCGTTTTGGCAACGGCTTTTGCGCTTGTAACTTCACTTGCCATTAGGATATCCTCCTCTCAAATTAGCGTTTAGTTTTTTTATCGTCGCCCGCATGACCGCGGTACGTACGAGTTGGTGCGAATTCGCCCAGTTTGTGTCCTACCATATCTTCTTGAACATAAACAGGAACGTGTTTACGTCCATCATATACTGCGATTGTTTGTCCAACAAAAGTTGGGAAAATCGTGGAGCGACGAGACCAAGTTTTAATTACTTGTTTCTTTTCGCTTTCTGCTGCTGCTTCCACTTTCTTCATCAAGTGGTCATCAACAAAAGGTCCTTTTTTCAAACTACGACCCATGACGGAACCTCCCTTCGCATAGTCAGGAAGCTAAGAACGCTTGTCCTCGCTATCCTGCTACCAATTTTATTCAATCTATTAATCCGATTATTTTTTCTTACGACGACGTACGATAAATTTATCGGAGTTGTTATTTTTCTTACGTGTTTTGTATCCAAGAGTTGGTTTACCCCATGGAGACATTGGCGATTTACGACCGATTGGAGCTTTACCTTCACCACCACCGTGTGGGTGATCATTCGGGTTCATTACAGACCCACGAACAGTTGGGCGTTTACCCATCCAACGAGAACGACCTGCTTTACCGATGTTGATAAGTTCGTGTTGTTCGTTACCTACTTGACCGATTGTAGCGCGACAAGTGGAAAGGATCATGCGAACTTCACCAGAGTTTAAGCGGATTAATACGTATTTGCCTTCTTTACCAAGCACTTGAGCACTTGTTCCAGCTGAACGTACTAGTTGTCCACCTTTACCAGGTTTCATTTCGATATTGTGGATAACAGTACCCACTGGAATATCTTTTAATTCTAGTGCATTACCGATTTTGATGTCGGCTTCTGCTCCTGAATAAATTGTTTGACCTACTTCAAGGCCTTTTGCTGCGATGATGTAGCGTTTTTCTCCATCAGCATAGTTGATTAGAGCAATATTAGCAGAACGGTTTGGATCGTACTCGATTGTTGCAACGCGTCCTGGAATACCATCTTTGTTACGTTTGAAATCAATCACGCGGTATTGGCGTTTATGGCCACCGCCGTGATGACGAACAGTTAACTTACCTTGGTTATTGCGTCCGGCTTTCTTTTTAAGAGGACGTAGTAAAGATTTTTCTGGAGTACTTGTAGTAATCTCAGCAAAATCTGAACTAGTCATATGCCGGCGCCCGTTTGTGGTAGGTTTATACTTTTTGATCGCCATTGTTTCCCCTCCTCGTTAGATTTATTTAAAAGTTAGACGAATTACACTTCAAAGAATTGAATTTCTTTGCTGTCAGCTGTAACAGTAACAATCGCTTTACGGCGTTTGTTAGTGTAACCTGCATAACGGCCCATACGTTTAAGTTTGCCTTTGTAATTCATTACGTTTACTTTAGCAACTTTTACGTCAAAAATTTCTTCAACTGCGTATTTCACTTGCGTTTTAGTTGCGCGAGTATCTACTTCAAAAGTATATTTCTTATCGTCGAGAATGCTTGTAGATTCTTCAGTTACAACTGGGCGCTTAATGATGTCGCGTGCATCCATTATGCGAGCACCTCCTCTACTTTTTCGACAGCTGCTTTAGTGATAATTAACTTATCATGTTTAGCAACTTCTAGTACTGAGATACTTTCAGCCGGAATAACTGTAATGCCTTGTAAGTTGCGTGCAGATAATTCTACATTTTCACTTTCACCAGCAACTACGATTAGTGCCTTAGTATCTACAGAGATATTTTTAAGAAAAGCCGCAAATTCTTTTGTTTTAGGAGCATCGAAAGTTAAACCTTCAAGTACTACTAATTTTTCTTCATTTACTTTAGAAGAAAGAATTGATTTAATCGCTAAACGACGAACTTTCTTAGGTAATTTGTAAGCATATGAACGAGGTGTTGGGCCGAATACGACACCACCGCCACGCCATTGTGGGGAACGGATTGAACCTTGGCGGGCACGACCTGTACCTTTTTGACGCCATGGTTTACGTCCGCCACCACGTACTTCTGAACGATTTTTTACTTTGTGAGTCCCTTGACGTAGGGATGCACGTTGGCTCAAAATCACATCAACAACAACTTTTTCATTTGGTTCGATACCGAAAACAGTGTCGTTTAAAGTAATTTCGCCAGCGTTTGTTCCATCTTGTTTAAGTAAGCTTAATTTTGGCATTCGTTAGTCCTCCTTTCCAAATAAATTATTTTGCTTTAGTAGCAGTTTTAATTTGAACTAATGCTTTTTTAGCGCCTGGAACGTTACCTTTTACTAAAAGAACGTTCTTTTCAACGTCTACTTTAACGATTTCTAGGTTTTGGATAGTGATTTGTTCTCCACCCATACGACCTGGAAGTAGTTTATTTTTGAAAACACGGTTAGGTGCTACTGGACCCATTGAACCTGGGCGACGATGGTAACGAGAACCATGGGCCATAGGGCCGCGTGATTGTCCGTGGCGTTTAATAACACCTTGGAATCCTTTACCTTTCGATACGCCTGTCGCGTCGATGATGTCACCTTCTGCGAATACGTCTACTTTTACTTCTGCACCAATCTCATACTCGTCTAAGTTTACATCGCGGAATTCGCGAATGAAGCGCTTAGGAGTAGTATTGGCTTTTGCTACATGACCTTGTTCGGGTTTGTTTGACAATTTTGCTCTCTTATCTTCGAAACCGATTTGCACAGCTTCGTAGCCATCAGTTTCAACAGTTTTCTTTTGAAGTACCACGTTTTGTGCTGCTTCGATAACTGTTACTGGAATAAGTTCGCCGTTTTCAGTGAAAACTTGTGTCATCCCTACTTTTCTACCTAAGATTCCTTTGGTCATGAGTCACACCTCCTGTTAATTTAATATATTCTTATTATAGTTTGATTTCGATGTCCACACCGCTTGGTAAGTCTAAACGCATCAAGCTATCAACTGTTTGTGGTGTTGGATTAACGATGTCGATTAAACGTTTGTGTGTACGCATTTCGAATTGCTCACGAGAATCTTTATATTTGTGGACCGCACGCAAGACTGTGTAGATTGACTTCTCTGTTGGAAGTGGAATCGGACCAGATACGGAAGCACCTGAGCGTTTCGCTGTTTCTACAATCTTTTCTGCTGATTGATCCAAAATACGGTGATCATACGCTTTTAAACGAATACGAATTTTTTGTTTTGCCATTACTTTCCCTCCTTTTCGCCTACTTTCAAAGTAGACATTCTCCGTGAAAATTACCTGAACATCCGCCATGGCAAAGCGGCCGGGTGTGTCAGCAACCTTTCACTTCATCACATGGGCATTCCCGGCAATACCGGGGTGCTCGTTGCCAAAAGGGCAGACCAATGCCTGTCCATTTGCACTTTATCTATTATACACGGGTTAAGCATAGTAATCAACCGCTTTTCGAAAAAAGTTTTAAGTTACTTTTACCGGACTGTTTATAATAGAAAAAATAAGAAATAAATATAATGAAATATAGCTCTACATAAGGATTTCATACCACAAAAAATATCCGTAAAAAAATCCGGATATTTTATGTTGTTCGCAATACTATCAAACCTATCGTTAAAAGAACCATTACGAGACCAGCAATCAAATCTCCTATATGCCAGTGCAGTATTCGAAATCGAGTTCTCCCTTCGCCACCTTGGTATCCTCTCGCTTCCATCGCATCAGCTAATTCTTCTGCTCGGTTAAAGGAACTAACGAATAGCGGAATGAAAATCGGGACTACAATTTTCATTTGTTCAAATAAATTCCCCTCACCAAAGTCCACGCCACGCGCCCGCTGTGCTTTCATAATCTTGTCTGTTTCACCCATGAGTGTTGGAATAAAGCGCAGCGCAACCGAAATCATTAACGCAATGTCATTCACCGGCACTTTTACGACAGCAAAAGGTCGAAGGATATACGCAATTGCATCAGTTAAATTCATTGGTGTTGTGGTTAGTGTAATTACTGTAGACATCATAATAATTAGTACAAATCGCAAAAATACAAATATCCCATTCAAAAGCCCAAATGACGAGATTGTAAACGGACCCCAGTCAAAGAAAATAGTACCACCACTTGTAAATAAAATTTGCATAACAACCGTAAATAAAATTAACCAAATTAACGGCTTAACACCTTTAATAAATACTTTTAATTTAATTCCGGTCATTTGAATAACCATTAGCGTGAATAGAACCATTAAAGCATAGGTCCACCAATTATTCGCTAAAAATAAAATACCAATATAATAAAAGCCCGCGAGTAGCTTTGTCCGCGCATCAAGACCATGAATCAGGGACTCCCCTGGCACAAAACGACCTAATATTAATTTTTCTATCATCCAAAGAAGCCCCCTTTATTCAAACCAACTGCTGAAGTACAATACTCACTGCCATCAAGATTGTCAAAGTCGCATTAATCAATACGAAGTTGCGAATTCCAATGACAAACGTTTTTGACTTTACTTGCTCCTTATTGAATTTAACTAAATTGCGATAAACCGGATAGGCTACTAACAGCGAAAGTAACATGATAGGATGCAAGAAACCAACTATAACCGAAACTACCACTGCTAAAAACGATGCATAATACAAACCATTAAATAAAATGATGCCCATTTTTCTACCTATATAATAAGGTAGTGTGTAACGATGGTTTCTAATATCTTCGTCTAAATCACACAAATTATTCGCCAACATGATATTTGCAATCGTGAAAATACACGGTAAGGATACCACACCTATTCGAATGATTTCTATTAAATTGAACTGAATAGTTACCAATTCTCCTTGCCACAGTAAATTAGCAATTCCAGCATCATAGGCGTTGACATAAACAGCAAGAAAAAATATCCCAAATCCCATCGTTACTCCGGAAAAAATTTCACCGAGCGGCATGCGTGAAAGCGGTACTGGGCCAAATGTATATAGAATTCCTATACAAAAACACACAAAACCGATTAAAAGTACAAGTAAATCAGTCCGAACAACTAGCCACACACCTAACCCTGTTGCGATAAAAAACATCAGAAAAATGGTGATGATTACTGTTCGTTCAGAAATCCGTTCTTGTCCAATAACATTACTCGTCGTCCGATAATCATAATCGTGATTATCGGTCGCTTTGCGGTAATCCATATAATTATTTATCGCTGTTGTAGTTAAATCAAATATTAACATAGAACCAAAAAAAATTAATGTATTAACTGGTTTGAAAAGATCATATTGATAGACAACAAACAGCGTCCCTAACATAAATGGGAATACGCTAGCAATCTTAGTTTGGATTTCCACTAATTTTAAAAAAGATGGAATCGACATAATCCCTTTTTAACCCCTTTCTGACATAAAGTGAGCAGATTCAAGAAAAGTTCTGCCCACTTCCTTCTATATTAGATAGCTTTATTTCAATGTGTCCATTTCGAAATTTTTATCTGTTAATTCGAATTGCCCTTTTAATCCCGATGTTTCGTATACTTTCTTATCTTTACTAATGAAAATTGCGTCTACACCATCAAATTGTTCAATGTAGTCCATTCCTCCTTTAATTCCTTTGGAGAAAGTGGCAGTGGACAGGCCATCGCCATCGATTGATTTTTTAGATACTATGGAAACACCAGCGATATCGTTGTCGAACGGATAACCTGTTTTCGGATCTAAAATATGGTGATAAGTTTTTCCGTCTACTTCTAAATATCGTTCATAAATACCTGATGTAACAATCGACATGTTAGCTTCTGGAAGTTTCCCAATCACACTACCGCGCGGGGAAAATGGATCCTGAATACCAACATTCCATTTGTTTCCATTTGGATTATTTCCTTGAACGTAAATATTTCCACCTAAATCAATAATCGAAGTTGTTACTTTATTTTCTTTAAATATTTTTAGTGTTTCATCAGTAATGTAACCTTTAGCAATAGCTCCTAAATCTAGTTCCATTCCTTCTTTTTCGAGATAAACGGTTTTATCTTTATCATTCATGGTAACGTCTTTGTAGTTAATTAATGGTAAAACAGCATCGATTTCTGCTTGCGAAGGTTTACGGGCATCAGAAAAACCAATATGCCATAAAGAAGTTAGCGGACCAACAGTAATATCAAAGCTACCGCCAGAATTCTCCGAGTACTTAAGACCTTCTTGAATTAAGTAGTAGACATCATCTGAAACTTTTACTGGTTTCTTTCCAGCTTGTTCGTTGATTTTATCTACTTCGGATGTTTTTCCAGAATCACTTGTAGTAATTTTAGCAGCTAATTCTTTAATTCGATCAAAACCTTTATCAAGAACTGCTTCTTTGTCTTTATCGTAAATTTTTAGTGTAACAACCGTCCCCATAAGGAAGTCCGTTTTTGAGTATGGTTGATCCATTAAGTTTTTCGAATCGCTTGGTTCTTTCGTTGTCTCCTCTTTGGCATTTCCACAAGCCGACACAATGAGCGCCAACATCATTATCGAAAGTATCATTTTCCATTTTTTCATTAGCTTTTACACCTTTCTAATCATGATCTTTACTTGAACAACTATAGCGTAATTGCAGGAATAAATCTACAGTAAAATGGGGTAATCCCTTGTTTTTTGATAAAAAAAGCGGCTAGCCCAAGAATATGGACCAGCCGTTTTGTACGTTTCTTTGCAAAAATTATTCAGCTTCTACTAGGTTGTACACTTTGATTGTATCAGTGTCGCCATTTTGAGCTGCATTTTCAAGTTGTGCAGCGTAGATTTTGAATTGGTTAGAAGAGTTAGTAGCTCCAGAAACTGTATCTACTTCAGCAGGGCTTTGTTTGTCTACTAGAGATTTGTTAAGTGCTGGAATATACTCAGCTGGACCAGTACCAGATTTAGCTTTCATGTTTTTCTCGTAGTCAGCATCGTCTGATTTAAGGTTACCATCTTTATCAACATAGTTGTAATCAGATTTAGTGATTTTGCCATCTTTTACGTCAATGCTGAATACTACACGGTAATCATGTGCGTAATTTTGTTCTTCTAATTTGTATGTTCCATCTTCCATTTCAGCTAAGTTGTTGATGGAAATTGTAGTTGTATCAGCTTTTTGAGCTGCTTGAATTAATTGGTTGGCGTAGTTGATGAAAGCGTCAGAAGAATGAGTTGCTCCTGAAACTACTTCTACAGATGCTGCTGCTTGATTTTTAACTAAAGAATCGCTTAGTTGTTTCAAGTATTCTTGAGGACCAGTTCCTACTTTGTCTTTCATAGCTTTTTCGTAGTCTGCATCTTCAGATTTTAATTTACCATCTTTATTTTTGTAATCGTAGTTAGCTTTTGTAATTTTGCCATCTTTCACTTCGATGGACATAAATGCTTTCCAGCCTTTGTCATCGTAATTTTTTTCTTCTAATTTGTAAGTACCGTCAGTCATAGTACCATCAGTTTTTGCTGTTTTCTTTGTTTCTGTTTGTTTTGTGTCTGTGTCCTTCTTATCTTTGCTGCTGTCGTCGCTACTACCGCAACCTACTAGTAATAAACTTGAAGCCATTACTACGGTAATACCCATTGCTACTTTTTTCAATTTCATATTTGCTCCCACCTTTTGTTTTATTAAAACGTTGATTGTGATAACGTGAACACAAACGGATAGTTTGCGAAAGCGATATCACTTTTACAATACAAATGATACCATCAGCGCTCGCTTTTGTCTACTGTAATTCTAAAGACATAATTTATCTAATTTTCTAAATAATGACTATTGATGTATAAAGCAATAGTCAAACCATGATTTATCAGGTAAATTGCAAACAAAAATGTCGAAAAACCTAGATAAAACAAGGACTTTATAACTGCTTAATTTTATCCTATTTGCATAAAGACCTATTTTTTACTTTTTAGATTAGAATTGTTCTATACTATCTAGACATTAGTAGTAGGTTTCTGTTAAACTATGATAGGTTATATTAATACTGTGGGGAATTTTGGACTCATTTTATTTTTGTGAATAAACTTACAAGGAGTTGAGGAAGCATATGCCTGAAAAGAATATTGTTTTAATTGGGGCAGGATATGCAGGTGTACACGCTGCTAAGAAATTAGCTAAGAAATACAAGAAAGACAAAGACGTTAATATTACATTAATCGATCGTCATTCGTACCATACAATGATGACTGAACTTCATGAAGTTGCTGGCGGTCGCGTTGAACCAACAGCAGTTCAATATGATTTACGTCGTTTGTTTAATAGAACAAAGGTTAATCTTGTAACTGATAACGTGACACATGTAGATCATGATAAAAAGATTGTAACAACAGAACACGGGAGCTATCCATTTGATTACCTAGTACTTGGTATGGGCGGCGAACCTAATGATTTCGGGACACCTGGTGTAAGCGACAATGGTTTCACACTTTGGTCTTGGGAAGATTCTGTTAAGTTACGCAAACATATTGAAGAAACTGTAACGAAAGCATCTCTTGAACAAAACGTTGAAAAACGCAAAGCAATGCTATCTTTCGTTGTTTGTGGATCTGGATTTACTGGTATCGAAATGGTTGGGGAACTTTTAGAATGGAAAAATCGTTTAGCTAAAGACAATAAAATTGATCCTTCTGAAATTAAATTAGTTGTCGTAGAGGCAGCTCCAACTATTCTTAACATGCTAGAAAGAAGAGACGCTGACAAAGCAGAACGTTATATGGTTAAAAAAGGTATTGAAATCATGAAAAATGCTGCCATCGTTGAGGTTAAACCCGACAGCATCGTTCTTAAATCTGGCGAAGAAATTCCAACAAGTACATTAATCTGGACTGCTGGTGTTCGTGCTAACTCTGATACAAAAGATTACGGCATGGAAGCTGCTCGTGCAGGACGTTTGAAAGTAAACCAATATATGGAAGCAGAAGGCCTTAAAGACGTGTATGTTGTTGGTGACCTTGCTTACTTTGAAGATGAAGAAGGCAAACCGACACCGCAAATCGTTGAAGGTGCTGAACAAACTGCTTTAACTGCAGCGAAAAGCATCATCGTTGAAATGAGCGGTACTGGTGAAAAAGAAGCCTTCCAAGGTAAATACCACGGAGTTATGGTTTCTATTGGAGCTAAGTACGGGGTTGCTCACCTTGGTGGAATGCACCTTTCTGGTTGGTTCGCTATTTTAATGAAACATATGGTTAACCTTTATTACTTCTTTGGTATTCGTAGTGGATATTACATGTGGCAATATATTATGCATGAATTCTTCCACATTAAAGACCACCGTAATATTTTCCGTGGCTGGACTTCTCG
The DNA here is from genome assembly GCF_000763495.1 of Listeria ivanovii subsp. londoniensis. Lineage (GTDB taxonomy): Bacteria > Bacillota > Bacilli > Lactobacillales > Listeriaceae > Listeria > Listeria londoniensis. The sequence continues at coordinate 2,855,079 of NZ_CP009576.1, forward strand.
TTACGGTAACGTACTTTGGACACTTCCATTACGCGTTTATCTAGGTTGGTTCTGGATTGACGAAGCTCTTTCTAAAATCTACGGCGAAACAACTTGGGATAAAGTAAGTATTACGAATTTAAAACCATTATTTAATGGTGTTGGTTCTGATTCTTGGTTAACTGCTACAACTTCTAAAATGCCATTCGAATGGTTACAAACTTCTGCTACATCTGGCGCAAGTCAAGCTGCTGGGGATGCTGCTGGTGCGGCTGCAACAAACGTAACTACACCAATTCTTAGTCATATGCCTGGTTGGTTTGAATGGATTATGAAACTTCTAATGCCAAACCTTGATGTTGCACTAGTTATGCAAAAAGTAGTTCCTTTTGTTGAACTTGCAATTGGTCTTGCTATGGTCGTTGGTCTATTCACTTGGCTTGTAAGTATCGGAAGTGCCGGATTCCTAGTAATGTTCACTCTAAGCGCTATGCTTGGTTGGGACAAATTCTGGGCGTTACCAGCTTCTATCGCACTTCTAAATGGTGCTGGACGTACATTCGGTCTTGATTACTGGGCTGTTCCTTGGTTCCAAAAACATCTTGGTCATTGGTGGTACGGAAAACCAAAATCTGTTTATAGAGACAAATAAAATAACTACTAGTAAAATTTAAATAAAAAATCGGGAGTGCATCCAAAAGCCATTTTTGGCATAGGAGGTGCTTCCGTTTTTATTATTTGTTCGTTTTCTGAACTTTTTCCTATTATATTTGAGCGATATCCTTTAAAATAGGATTTGGATACGACATTTGAAAAGGAGGCAATGTGGTGAAGAAGTATTTATACATGGTGAAACGATGGGATATTATCATTATTTTATCTCTTTGTGTGCTTTCCTTTTTGCCGATTGCTATTTTTTCCTATGTTAAAGCAAATGATCCGGCTCCTGCTAGCGGAAAAACAGAACTTATTGCTGTTATTTCGGTTGATAGCAAAGAATACAAAACCGTCACACTCACAGGGCATAAGGGGACTGACAGCTTTGATGTGAAACAATCCGATGGGCATTCTAATACTATCGAGGTTTCAGGCGAAGAAATCCGGATTAGCAAGGCGAACTGTAATGATCAAGTTTGCGTTCGAACTGGTGCCATTGACAAGCAAGGGGATACAGTCGTTTGCCTGCCGCATAAATTAGTAATAGAAGTAAAAGCGAGTGATGGGAGTTCAGGTAATTCAGATGACCCAATTATTTCTTCCTGACCTTATCCTCTAATAGATAGGAAAGTGTTTCTATGACAAAAAACAGACGATTAGTATATATAGCGCTACTTGCCGCACAAGCAGTTGTTATAAGTTTGCTGGAACGTGCAATTCCGTTTCCATTTGCATTTGCACCTGGAGCGAAACTTGGGCTTGCTAATATTATTACTTGTATTTCACTCTATACATTATCAGCAAAAGATACATTTATGATTATTTGTATTAGACTCGTATTATCAACTTTGCTTGGTGGAACCATTTCTACATTTATGTATAGTGCTGCGGGAGCAATACTCAGTTTTCTCGGCATGTGGCTAGTGCAACAACTTGGACCGAAACGCGTTAGTATCATCGGTGTTAGTGTGACCGGTGGAATTTTGCATAATGTCGGTCAGCTCGTTATCGCAAGTTGGATTGCAGGTACTTGGTCAGTTATGCTTTACTTACCAGTACTATCATTTATCGGTATTCTTTCTGGAATTGCAGTAGGAATAGCGGCAAACTATTTACTGAAAAATGTTCAAACTTTGCGCATGTTCGCTGATGCAAAACAAAATCAAGCAGCAACACTAAAATAATTTTCTAAAAGGAGTTCAATATGCAACTTCATGCTATGTGGGATGAGTATCCTGCACTTTCCAATGATTTAAAAGAAGTCTTACAAACAATTGAAAAAAACATTCAAATTCGCGATAAACATGTCGAGCAAAATGTAAAAGATTTAATTCATGCTGGCGGGAAATTACTTCGCCCTGCTTTTGCACTACTTTCCGCTCAAACTGGACCTGACTTTGATAAAGACCGCGCTGTTTCGATTGCAGCAGCGCTAGAAGTCCTTCATATGGCAACGTTAATACATGATGATGTAGTGGATGATTCTCCTATGCGTCGTGGCATCCCAACCATTCATTCTAAATATGGTCGGAATTATGCTGTTTATACGGGTGATTACCTATTTTGCATTTGTTTCAAAATTTTATCTTCGCATTCTTCTTCCGTTGAAAATATTGAATTTAATAGTAAAAATATCGAAAAAATCTTGATGGGTGAACTGGACCAAATGCGTACAAGCTATAAAATGGACGTAACTGTACGCGAATATTTATCACGGATTTCTGGCAAAACGGCTCAACTTTTTGCTCTTAGTTGTTATTCTGGTGCCGCTGGTAGTAAAGCGTCTCGTATGACGGTTGCTAAATGTTACAATATTGGTCACTATCTTGGTATGGCTTTTCAAATAATTGATGATGTACTCGACTATACAAGTACTGATCAAGGCCTCGGAAAGCCCGTTTTAAATGATATGAAACAAGGAATTTATTCACTTCCACTTATTTATGCGATGAAAGGTCACTTGTCAGAATTCGAACCATTACTAGCACAAAAGCTTGATATGACAGATGCCGCATCCGAACAGGTTTTAGCACTTATTTCTAAATATAACGGTGTTGAGCAAGCATTTAAACTTGCAAATAAGTATACAAATAAAGCTCTTCGCGAGATTAAAAAGTTACCGGCTACTACCTATCGTGATGATATGTATCGCTTAACAAAAAGTATTTTAGACCGAGATATTTAACTTATTTAGAGCATCTCTCTTTAGCGAGTTTTGTTCTAAATTTTACCTTTAATTGTGAAAATACAAACATGAAGGCGTGATAAACGTGATTCGATTTTTCAAAATAGCCCTACCTCTACTTTTAGCTTGTTTTTTAGTTGCTTGTAGTTCAGCGAGTGGCAAAACAGAAGAAATTACTACTCCCATCAAAAAAAATCGAGATTTATCGATTGTCGAAACGACGGATGTTCATTATTTTAATCCGTCACTATCTGATGATGGGACTGCATTTAAAAAATACATTGCTGCTGGTGATGGTAAACAACTTGCTTACAGTGATGAAATAACCGATGCTTTTTTAGATGATGTCAAAGCAAAGAAGACAGATGTGCTAATAATCAGCGGAGACTTAACTAATAATGGCGAAAAAGCTAGTCATGAAGGATTAGCCAAGAAACTTACTGCTATTGAAAAAAACGGAACACAAGTATTTGTTGTTCCCGGAAATCATGATATCAATAATCCTTGGGCACGTAAGTTCGAAAAAGATAAACAACTACCGACTGATACGATTACTCCAAAAGATTTCAGTAAAATTTATGGTGATTTTGGCTATGATGATGCGATTTCTAGCGATGACTTTTCACTGAGTTATTTAGCTGCTCCTTCATCTAAAGTTTGGCTGTTGATGCTTGATACTGCGATCTATAAAACAAATATGCAACAAGGCACGCCAACAACAGAAGGTGGACTAACAGCAGGAACATTAGACTGGATTAAAGAATGTAGTGCTCTAGCTCGAAAAAATGGCGCAAAGCTTATTCCAGTAATGCATCACAATTTAACAGATCACAGCGATGTTATCCAAAAAGGTTATACGATTAACTATAATCAGCAAGTCATTGATACACTTGCAGCGGGCAATATGGACTTTTCTCTTAGCGGGCATATTCATACACAAAATATCCGTGCTGCCGAAAGTACTGATGGCAAAAAAATTACGGATATTGTGACTAATGCGCTATCTGTTTATCCGCATAAGTATGGTAATATCACTTACAATGCTGAAAAAGAAAATTTCACTTATCAGTCGCAAAAACTAGATATCGAAGGCTGGGCAAAAAAGAATGGTACAACGGATAAAAACCTACTGAATTTCGATGAGTTTGACTACGAAACTTTTTATAATAGTGGCTATGATAAAGCGATTGTCGATTTGATGACAAGTGAATCATTTAAATCCTATAGTCAATCTGACAAAGAAAAAATGGCCGATACAATGGGCTTAAATAATATGTATTTTTTTGCAGGTACCGCTCCACCCAAATCAGCAGGAATGGCACTATGGGATGATGCTCCTAATTCTTTTTTGAAAGATTATGTTTTGAGCACTTCTAACCCTCCAAAAACAAGTAATGATCATTATGTTAGTCCGTAATAGTGAAAAACCTGGTAACTCTTCTTGCAACCAGGTTTTTCACTATTTTCAGTTTGATGCCGCGGCTGCACTCGCTGCGGCTGCGGCACTTGCTGCAGCTGCTTGTTCCATTGCGATTAGGATGTGCACATTGACCATTAATCCTTCTAATTGTTCTTTACTCATCTGACCAGATTGTTTTTCCGTATACATACTTATTGCTAACGCTACAACAAATTCACGGCCAAATTTCAATCCCGGCTGTTGAGATAATTCATCAATTAAATTAACCAATCCCGAATCAATTTTCCGCCCATCCATCACAAACGCTAAAATCCCAATACTTGAGTAGTGTAGTGGTTTGATTTTAACTCCTTTTCGACGTAATTCTTCAACGACATTATCCACTTTTCTAATAAAGCCACTATTTTCTTCTCTATAAAGTAGCGTTCCAGTTGTTGCCAAAAATTGTAAACTATCATTTTTGCGGAACCCTTTATTTGCAAAGGCTTGAAAATAATATTCTGTGATGGCAGCCAATTTCGCCGTATCTTCTTCTGGCAAATTAGCTAAGAAAACCGCGGTCGTGACATCTTCACTTTTTGTTAAAAATGGATGGTCTTTTTTGAAAAGCTCGTGAATTTTTTTTGCTTTTCGGGCAACTTGGGCAGGTTTAGTAGATTCTAGTAATAAATAGGCAGCAAAATAAGTGTATTCTGTGCGTTTAAAGCCAGCATCAATTAGTGTATTGTAGTTGGAAATAACCTGGTTGATGCTCTCGGAACTAGCATTATCATTCGTCATTAAGAGTCCGGCTAAAGAAGCCCGAACATTGCCATTTAGTGCCGTAAAGAACCCCAATTGACGCTTGATTTCTTTGTTGATTTCGCTGAATTTTTCTGGATTAATCACATCATTATTCCCTGCGAAAAGCCGAGCAATCAAAAATCGAATACGTTTATCAATAAAACTCACACCACTCGTTTTGACTAAATCGTAATTTTTCATTAATAGCTTTGTTGCTTTTTCACTTTCAAAAATATATTCAGAATCCATGGTTACACTCCTTTTATATCAGTATTTACTTTATTATATCGTATATAGGAGTAATACACTAAAATTCATAAAAAATCTAGGAATACAAAGATTCCTAGATTACGATTTATAAATTCATTCCCAGTAGCGGGATTCGCGGTGTGTATTTTTCAACTAGTCCTCGGTTATGCTCATCTGCATTTTCGATGTTTCCACTAATAAATACTGGTGGTGTGAAATTATCATTTACCATTTTTTCAATTGCTTCTGCGAAAACAGCTTGTAAAATGGCTGCACCGGTTACGGTTGAAGTAGGTGCAAATGGAATATCAAAGCTAGCCGATTTTAGAACTGCATCCCCTTTTACTGCGCCGTTGTCAATAACGATATCACCAGTGTCGGATAAACGTTTTCCTGATGTATGGCGGGATTTTTGGCTCGTTGAATATTGAAGTGAAGTGATAACGATGATGAAAGCTCCTTTTTCACGGGCGATTTCTGCTACGTCGATTGGTACAGGATTCCGTCCTGATGTAGATAGCACAATCATAACATCTCCTGGACGAATATTCTCTTCCATCATGAATGTTTTTGCATAATCGTTTTTTCGTTCAAGTACAGAAGATGCAGCCGCGCCCTCGTGTAACATTAATGGCTCATGCAAAATTGGGTGAATTGCCGCAAGTCCTCCAGCTCGGTAAAATACTTCTTCGGTCAAAATGTGCGAATGACCACAACCAAATAAATGTATTATCCCATCATTTTCAATCGCTTCAGCAACTTTTTCTCCTGCTTCTTTTACGTAGTCGGCTTCATTATCAAGAATATTTTCAAGCATACGAATGGTAATATCAATATAATTGTTAATCATTTATTTCTCCTCCAATGCAGCCATGATTTTCTCGATTTCTTCTGGTTTCGTTCTTCCAGTCGTTTTATCAATTGTTTTTCCAAAAATATGTGGCATATAAAAAGGAATGCCGGTTTCTTTTATGGCTGTAGTTATTTCGTAAATATTTTCCGCGCCGATTCCGCCAGCTGGCTCGATACCATAAATCCCTTTGTCAGCAGCTACTTTTGTTAAATAAATAAGTTCGTCTAAATGCTTAGTGCCTTCAATGCTCATAAACTTAATGGAAGGAATGCCAGCAGAAAGGCAATAATCTACGGCTTTTTCGGCAGTAATTTCATCACCAGAAGATAATTTTACGATACCAATTTTCCCGGTCGGACGAACTAGAGCATTTGTGTAGGTTTCTGGTAGTAATTGGTTCGTTAAGCCTGCTGTTTCTATCGGCTGGTTGATGTGACAATCTGGATTTAGGCGAGCAATATGAAGAACATCGCGCCAGTTATTCCAATCACCGCCGCCACCTAGACCAACACTCACAACTTCCGCTACTGCGTGTAATTCATTCATTGCCTTTGCAGCTTCTTCGGCAGTCTCATAGTTGGTTGCAACAATTCCCGGAACCGCGTAACCACGTGCGGCATCCATTACTTCTTTCCCATTTTCTTTATCTTTTGCTAAAAAATTAAATAGCGCAAAATCATTCCATTTCGGTAAATTTTCGAATTTTTTCTCGTTCAATTTTTATCAACTCCACACATGTTTTTAACGTTTTTTCAATTAAGTATTCGCCTTTTTTAGCCGTTGCTAAGGTTGCTTCTCCTAGAACGGCTGTCTTGGTGAAGTTTTGCCACGGCGTTGGGGTGTAATCTGCATCAATTGGTAAAATTGGCGGATCATCAATTGCCCGATTCATATCCGCGTTTTCTGGAGATAGGTAGAGCATGAGCGATGTTTCAATTTCACAAGCATGAATATAAGTGTGATGGTTTGCTTTGCCCTCTCTTACGTCCATCGCAAGTTTTTGGATATTAGGATAAAAAATATGCAAGGTAATCATGTCCGGAAACTTAGCATATAATTCTCGAGCTGCATCTTTTAATGCCGCCATATTTCCAAGGTGGCCACTTACCGGAACAAATAAACGAAACCCTTGCCGGTAAAGACTTTCTCCAATTTCGACGACCATTTTCGTGACCGTTTCATTGGATACAGTTAGGCTTCCAGGGAAATCTTGTAAGCTCCAAACTTGGCCATAAGGTAACACAGGAAGTACAAAAGCATTTGTTTCGGCGGCGATTTTAGCAGAATATTCTGACGCTAAAATGTTGTCCGTTCCAAGTGGCAAATGTGGCCCGTGCGCTTCAACAGCTCCGATTGGTAAGATTACTGGCGTTGTTTTTGTGATTTTCGCACCAATATCAAATGAATTTTCATCTGCATATAACACAAATTTCGCCTCCTATTTTTTGAATGTAAAACATCTTGCTGGGTTATCTACGAAGAATTTTTGGACTAATTTTTCTCCATCAAAGCCTTTTTCGTTCGCTTCATCAATAAAACGAGGAACCCATTTTTTGGCAATGTATTCAAGACCTGGTCCGTAACCATAATGTTTATAATAGGTTTTCCGCGCGGTATCGCCACTAACGAGAATTTGGTCTTCAAATCCTTCTGATACTAGATATAAAATCGCAGCAATTCGAGCACTTTCTGGAGCATATTTAATTTTGGCAATTCCATCAAATGACATGAAAGCACCTGTTTTTGCAACTTGTTTGTGGTAATAAGGGTCTAAATTGCGATCCATATGTCCAATAGAAAGATATTCGAGATTGACATTTTCTTGTTTTAAAATTTCGATTTGTTCTAAAGCCATTGTTCCTGCTTCCGTATGCGAATGGATTGGCGCTTTTGTCTCGTGGTGAGCTCTTGCAACGGCGCGTATCGTCTTTTCTTCTAAAGGGGTAATCATATTGTAGCCTGTCCCAAATTTCACCTGACCGGCCTTGTATCCAGTTCCTTCAAGTCCATGTTCTACTTCATTTACGACAAATTCCGTTAATTTTTTGATAGATGTTGCTTCAATCCAATCATAGTAAGTCTCAAAATCACCAATAATCGGTTTTAATTCTGGTTTGATTTTTCCGTCCCATAAGAAACTTTTATTAAAGCCAGCAGTTCCAATGATTTGAATTCCTGTTTCTTTGGAAATTTGAGCAACATCGTTAACACATCTACCGTAATCAACTGCAGTTGCATCAACAATGGTTTTTCCTCCTAAATCAACAAAGTCTTGTACATCTAATTGTGATTTTTCTTTATCATCTAAAAGTAAATCATCTGCGTTGCGTTCTTTCCAGTAAGCTGGAACACAGACTATATGTTCATGTGAGTAAGTGAACCCCAATTGGTCCGGCGTAATATCTCCATAAAAAGTACGAATAAAGCTCATTTTTTATAACTTCCTTTCAAAAAACCTCTTCCTCTTGAATGCTAGACAAGGAAGAGGTTTTGATTTTTACTTAAAAGAATAACTTCGCTAACATGCTAACAATTGGTCCAAGAATGAACATATCAGAATCGGCAGCCCACATCGCTGTATCCGGAACCGTCGTATTGATAAAGAAGGTTACCATGATATATTGACCCCAGGCGACAACCGTAGCTGTTAAGAATCCACCTATTAATGCACCTCTGACACCACCAGTTGAGTTACCGAACACCCCAGCAACAGCTCCGTGGAAAAAAAGTACAATCATCGTTGGCACGAATACATAGCCAACTGTATTTCCAAGTACTACTAACCAGATAATTGCTCCGATAAATGCTCCAACGAAACCGATAATTACCGAGTTTGGCGCATATGGATAAACAATCGGCGCATCTAACGCTGGTTTAGCTCCTGGAACAAGTTTTGTCGCAATCCCATTAAAGGCTGGTACGATTTCCCCAATAAACATCCGCACACCTACAAGTACAATCGCAATCCCTGCTGCAAAAGTAAATGATTGCACGATGGAATAAACGATGAAACTTTGATTACCAGCTTCCGCAATTAGTTTTTCTGCTCCTGGAGTTTTTTTCACCATCAGAATTACTGCTCCAACTACGAACAAAATCCCCATTGTAAGAGCGGTAATAACGTTGGAGTCCCTTAAAAACTCTAATTTCTTTGGTAAATTGATATGTTCTGCATCATTTTTCTTATTTCCAAATACTTTCCCAAGTAACGCGGATAAAATCGCAACACTGGAAGAAGTATGTCCTAACGCAACATTATCATTTCCGGTAATTTTACGTAGAAATGGTTGTGTAATCGCTGGTTGTAATGTCCAGTAAAGTCCCATGATAACTGCTAGGAAGAGTACAAGGCCCCAAAATGGTATGTCTCCGCCAACAGCTTGAACTGTAATCCCAGCAAAAATCGTCGTTGTCCAAAACATCATATGACCAGTTAAATAAATGTATTTAAATGGTGTAAATCTAGCTAATAATACGTTGACTAAAAATCCGAGTGTCATCGCAAGTGTAACGGCACTACCAAATTTTGCATTAAAAGCTTCTTGTCCTAAAAATCCTGCAAGCGGCGGCGTTTCTAGTCCAAATACTTCTTTCCACATCGGTTCAAAAATTCCGAGTGAACCAGTAATAACAGCGGCACCGGCATTAATAATTAAGAATCCGATAATAGCTTTGAAAGTTCCGCTAATAACTTGGCTTAAGTTTTTCTTTTGTAAAAGTAACCCAAGAAGCACGATAAATCCTAAAAGTATAGCTGGGGTTCCAAAAAAGTTATTGGCAATCCAAGTAATAATCTCCATTTTTTTCCCACCTTTTTATCTTAATTTAGTTATTTATTGCGGCAGATAACGCATTTTTAATTTCGGCATTATCAAAGTAGTTATTAACAATGATTACTTTGGCGCTTGTATCTGTTCCAAGTGTTTCTGCTAATTCTTGACTTGTCACAATAATATCCACATTCATCGAGCGAGCTGCTGAGACATCAATATGCTCTACATCCGCGTCCACTCCCATTTCACGTAAAACCGTTTCTACATTCATTCGTAAAATTAAACTAGTACCTTGACCAAGTCCACACACTGCTAAAATTTTCATGATTATCCCTCCACTAATTCTCCAATTGCTTGGTAATCTTCCGCTTGAATCATTTTTTCAATATTATCGTTATTACTAAGCAAGGAAACAATTTTTTGAATGACTTTTAAATGTGCCTCACTAGAAGTTGCTGCGAGTCCAAATACTAATCGCACGGGATCATTTGCAGCGTGTCCGAAATTCACGCCTTCTTTTAATATGACTAGAGAAACTGCTGAATTTTCCACACCATCTGTTGGTCTTGCATGTGGTATGGCTATTTGAGGTGCAATGACAAAATACGCACCATTTTCATGATAAGACTCCACCATTTTTTCGACGTACTGTTCGCTTACATAACCTGCATTTACTAATAATTCTCCTGCTTGCGTGATAGCTTCGTCCGCTTTTGTTGCTGATCCATGCAGATTTACAAGCTCTTTATCCAAAAAAGACATATCTCTTCATCCCTTCTAACTAATTGATAGCGCTATCAATAACTTACACTTTTATTATAGATGTAGTATGACTGTTTAAAAAAGCCCAATTCCTTTCTTTTTGAAAGTGCAAAGAATAGACTGTTACATTTTGTTGTTAGCAGACATGCAAAAAAGCCAGCAGAACTTTTTATTGTCCAACTGGCTTTGTTGCTTTATTTTATTATTAACATTTCAGCAATTTCTGCTACTGTTTCTGCTTTTTCAATCTGCTCAAGCAAGTGATATTTCATAATTAAATTCGTAAGTTGACTTAATGCATTTATATGTGTGTAGGAGTCAATGGAAGCGAGCACAATAATTAATTTGACTTGATCTTTCGCTTTACTTGAAAATGAAACTGGTTGGCTTAGTCTAAGTAAGCTCATACCAACTCGATATGCCCCGTCCTCAGCAGAAGCATGTGGAAGTGCAATCCCTGGCGCAATAACAATATAAGGTCCTAGCTTCTCAATATTTTCAATCATTGCACTCTGATAATTTTTCGAGATATAACCTTCTTCTTGAAGCGACTTCGAAGCAATTTGAATAGCCTCACGCCAATCAGCAACACTATCTTTAAAAGTAATTCGCTCTTTTGGTAATAATTCTTTTAGTGTGGGTGATTTTTCTAATTGGCTGTCTGGTTGAACTTGAAATAACACAGCTTTTAACTTAGCTGCTAATTTTTCGCGGTCTTCTACTTTAGCATATTGATCAACAACATCAAGCACGGATGATAGCATGCGTGCATCTGAATCCTTCTGTAAAATATGCGGTGCTATTGCTTTCATAAGTTGTTGTTTTTGCACTTCTGTCACAATTGGACTAACAATAAAAACAGGTGCTTTTGGTTCGATAATTGGCAAAGTCGACACAATGAAGTCAGGCGAATAAATCCCCTTTTCAAATTCACGAATTGAAATTGGCTCTAAAATCTCCACGCGTTCACCCAGCAATTGCGATAATTGCCGCTCAATCATTCTCGAGGTCCCTACTCCTTTAGAACAAACAATCAGCAATTTCTTCCGTTCTACTAGAGTGTTGTTTTTTCGGGATAAGTAACCACCAAAAAGAATTGTCACATAGGCTACTTCATCTTCCGGAATCGTCTCATCCAAAAGTTCTTCCAGTGGTTCTAGTGACTTCTTAGTAATTTCATACACATCGCTATAACTTTGCTTAATATCTGCGCGCAAAGGGTTAATCCATTCTATTTGGAACTTTAATCGGTAATAAGCTGGTTGTAAATGTAGCAGTAAATCGTGTTTTAAACTCTGATGATCTTCAAAATTCACACAAGCAAGGCGCTCAAATTCGGCGATTATTTTCTCCACGATAATATTTAACTTTCCTTCAACCGCTGCACTATCATTCAAACGGCTAGCTCCGAGTAAAAGCTTTCCTAAATAAACAATCTCTGCATGATTAATTTGGAAGTCTTCTGTTATCTGTAGTTGCTGATAAATTTCTTCGGCAATTTCATATGAATCAATTTTGCTTTCGTCTTGTTCATTCAAATAACAGTCTTTTTTCATCCGTTCTTTAAAGAAGAAAATCATTATCCCGATTCGTTCGATAACTTCATCTGTATAACGAATACCGATTTTTTTCTCCGTCACTGCTAATATTTCAAAAATAATATCTAAGTTAGGAAATAGTTCTTTGTTTTTTATCATCGGATTGATTCTCATTAAATCGAGCAGTTGATCTGCTGTCGGAATTTCTTCGTTGTTCATGCAATAATGAATAAAAAATTGGCGGATGCTACGTTCGTCTCCTGTAACTATATTGCCGCGCTTTCGGTCGTATAAGAACTCTAAATTAAATTGCTTCAGAGCTAGTTTCAATTGCTTAATATCTTGCAAACTCGTATTTCGACTAACTTCATTACACTCATTTATTGTGTCGATTATCACTCTGGCATCAGTTACCAGCAGGAAAAATAAAATACGGATTCGACGCTCACTTGCTGTAAAAACTTTATGCCTCGTGTCCCTATTTTCAAGTAATTTTTTAATTGTTGGTTTTTCTTCTTCTAATAAATAATAGCCTTGAGCGCGGACAGATTGAATTCCATCCAGCCCGATATCATCTAGTTCTTTATTGATTTTTTCTACGTCATATTGTAACGTTCGCTTCGAGATGCCTAGTTCTTCTTGCAACTTCTCTGGCGCAAGATATACATTTGCTGCAACAAGTGACTCAAGCAGCGTCATACTTCTATCATCAAATTGTACCACTGATCTACCTCCTTGATTTCGGTCTAGAAGGTAAAAAGATATGTCTATCTTAAGGTTATGCGAAAATGTGAATTTTTTCAAGTGTATTATGATTTTATGTATAAAAAAACCGACAAAGCTAAAATAGCTTTGTCGGTTTGAAGTGTATCAGATATTATTTGCTGATGTTAGAAACAACGCCAGCGCCTACTGTACGTCCACCTTCACGGATGGAGAATTTTGTACCATCTTCAATAGCGATTGGTGCAATTAATTCTACTTCAAGTTCAATGTTATCGCCAGGCATAACCATTTCAGAACCTTCTGGAAGCGTAACAATACCAGTTACGTCAGTAGTACGGAAATAGAATTGTGGGCGGTAGTTGTTGAAGAATGGAGTATGACGTCCACCTTCTTCTTTAGTTAAAACATAAGTTTCAGCTTTGAAGTTAGTGTGTGGAGTAATCGAACCTGGTTTAGCTAATACTTGACCACGTTGGATATCTTCACGAGCAACACCACGTAGAAGTGCGCCAATGTTGTCGCCAGCTTCAGCGTAGTCTAGTAATTTACGGAACATTTCTACTCCAGTTACTACTACTTTTTTGCTTTCTTCTTCAATACCGATAACTTCTACTTCGTCACCAACTTTAACTTGTCCACGTTCAACACGTCCAGTTGCAACAGTTCCACGACCAGTGATTGAGAATACATCCTCAACTGGCATCATGAATGGTTTGTCAGTATCACGTTCTGGAGTTGGAATGTAAGAATCTACAGCTTCCATTAACTCATCAATTTTAGCTTCCCAATCAGCTTCACCTTGAAGTGCTTTAAGAGCTGAACCTTTGATTACAGGAATGTCATCGCCAGGGAATTCATATTCAGTTAATAGATCACGAATTTCCATTTCAACTAATTCTAGTAATTCTTCATCGTCAACCATGTCACATTTGTTCATGAATACAACGATATATGGAACACCAACTTGACGTGAAAGTAAGATATGTTCACGAGTTTGTGGCATTGGACCATCAGCAGCAGATACTACTAAGATAGCTCCGTCCATTTGTGCAGCACCAGTGATCATGTTTTTAACATAATCGGCATGTCCTGGGCAGTCAACGTGTGCATAGTGACGAGTATCAGTTTGGTACTCAACGTGAGCAGTAGAGATTGTGATACCACGTTCTCTTTCTTCTGGAGCACCATCAATTTGGTCATAAGCTTGTGCATCAGCATAGCCTTTTTTAGCAAGTACAGTTGTAATTGCAGCAGTTAAAGTAGTTTTACCATGGTCAACGTGTCCAATAGTACCAATGTTAACATGGGGTTTAGAGCGGTCAAATTTTTCTTTTGCCATTTTAAAATATCCTCCTCGATAATTCAATAATTATTTTTTACTCAGCTTAAATTTAAACTAAGTAATACTTCTAACTAAAGTTATACTTGATGTTACGAAAAAAATCAATTAATCTTCTTTGTTGTTTCCACCATTAGCTTTAATGATTTCTTCAGCAATAGATTTAGGAACTTCTTCATAGTGGTCAAATTGCATAGTGTATACACCACGACCTTGCGTACCTGAACGAAGGTGAGTTGCATAACCAAACATGTTTGCAAGTGGTACAAATGCGCGAACAACTTGAGCGTTACCGCGAGCTTCCATACCATCTACACGACCACGACGGGAAGTAATATTACCCATGATATCACCAAGATATTCTTCTGGGATAACAACCTCTACAGCCATCATTGGCTCAAGGATTACTGGGTCACATTTCTTAGCAGCATTACGTAATGCCATTGAAGCAGCCACTTTGAAGGCCATTTCATTGGAATCGACGTCATGGTAAGATCCGTCGTAAAGTTTTGCTTTGATGTCAATCAGTGGATATCCTGCAAGTACACCATTATCTAGCGCGCCTTCAAGACCTGCTTGTACAGCTGGGATGTATTCACGTGGAACAACCCCACCAACGATTGCATTTTCAAATTCAAATCCTTTACCTTCTTCGTTTGGTCCGAATTCAATCCAAACGTGACCGTATTGTCCACGTCCACCAGATTGACGTACGAATTTACCTTCAACTTGAGCAGATTTACGGAATGTTTCACGATAAGAAACTTGTGGATCACCAACGTTAGCTTCAACGCGGAATTCACGTCTCATACGGTCAACAAGGATGTCAAGGTGAAGTTCACCCATACCGGAGATAAGTGTTTGGCCAGTTTCTTGGTCCGTTTCAGCACGGAAAGTTGGATCTTCTTCCGCTAGTTTCGCAAGAGCTTGCCCCATTTTATCTTGGTCAGCTTTCGATTTAGGTTCGATAGCTACTTGGATAACTGGTTCTGGGAATTCCATGGATTCTAAGATAATTTGATCTTTTTCATCACATAAAGTGTCCCCAGTAGTTGTATCTTTAAGGCCAACAGCAGCAGCGATATCACCAGCGTATACGATTGAAATCTCTTCACGGTGATTAGCATGCATTTGAAGGATACGTCCAACACGTTCACGTTTACCTTTAGTCGAGTTTTGTACATAAGAACCTGAGTTCAAAGTACCTGAATAAACACGGAAGAAAGTTAAGCGTCCAACATAAGGGTCAGTCATAACTTTGAATGCTAGGGAAGAGAATGGTTCTGAATCATCAGCATGACGAGCAGCTTCTTCTCCATCAGGCAATACGCCGTTAATAGCTGGAACATCTGTTGGTGCTGGAAGGTAATCAAGTACTGCATCTAACATTGGTTGAACACCTTTGTTTTTGAATGCTGTACCACAAACTACAGGATAAAACTCAACGTCAAGTGTTCCTTTACGAATACCTGCTTTAAGTTCTTCTTTTGTAATTTCTTCGCCTTCTAGATATTTCATCATTAGCTCTTCGTCAAGCTCAGCAACGGCTTCCACTAACTTACCGCGGTATTCGTCTGCTAATTCTTTCAGATCAGCTGGAATTTCTTTAATATGAGGATCATTACCTAAATCATCTTCGTAATATAATGCGTTCATTTCGATTAAGTCAATGATACCTTCAAATGTATCTTCGGCCCCGATTGGGAGTTGGATTGGATGCGCATTAGCAGCCAAACGTTCATGCAAAGTTCCTACAGAATATAGGAAGTCTGCGCCGATTTTGTCCATTTTGTTGACGAATACTACACGAGGAACCCCGTAAGTAGTAGCTTGACGCCAAACTGTTTCTGTTTGTGGTTCTACACCAGATTGTGCATCTAGAACCGCTACAGCACCATCAAGTACACGAAGCGAACGTTCAACTTCAACTGTGAAGTCTACGTGTCCGGGTGTATCGATAATGTTTACTCGGTAGCCTTTCCACTGAGCTGTTGTCGCAGCAGAAGTGATAGTAATACCACGCTCTTGCTCTTGCTCCATCCAGTCCATTTGAGAAGCACCTTCATGGGTTTCACCAATTTTGTGAATACGCCCTGTATAGAAAAGGATACGTTCAGTAGTGGTAGTTTTACCCGCATCAATGTGGGCCATGATACCAATATTACGAGTCTTTTCTAAGGAGAACTCTCTAGCCATGTTGTATTTCTCCTTCCATTAAAACAATTTTTCAGGCAATAAGCCCGGAATTTGTCAGTGATTTTTTTACCAACGATAGTGCGCGAATGCTCTGTTAGCATCAGCCATTTTGTGTGTATCTTCGCGTTTCTTAACAGAAGCACCAGTATTGTTGGCAGCATCCATGATTTCGCGAGCAACACGTACTTCCATTGTTTTCTCTCCACGAAGGCGAGCATAATTTACTAACCAACGAAGACCAAGAGTAGAACGACGGTCAGCACGTACTTCGATAGGTACTTGATAGTTAGCACCACCTACACGGCGAGCTTTAACTTCAAGAAGAGGCATGATGTTTTTCATAGCTTGTTCAAATACTTCCATTGGATCTTTACCAGTTTCTTGTGCAATGATATCGAATGCGGAATACAGGATAGCTTGAGACTTTCCACGTTTTCCGTCAACCATCATTTTATTGATTAAACGAGTTACTAGTTTCGAATTATAAATCGGATCTGGTAACACGTCACGTTTAGTAACAGGACCTTTACGAGGCATCGGATATCCTCCTTTCATATTTTATAAGTATTATTTTTTAGGTTTTTTCGTACCGTATTTAGAACGGCTTTGTCCTCTATTTTCAACACCAGCTGTATCAAGAGCTCCACGAACGATATGATAACGTACCCCTGGTAAATCTTTTACACGTCCACCACGAATAAGAACAACACTATGTTCTTGTAAGTTGTGACCAATACCAGGAATGTAAGCTGTTACTTCAATACCATTACTCAAACGTACACGGGCATATTTACGAAGCGCCGAGTTAGGTTTTTTAGGAGTCATGGTACCAACACGAGTACATACGCCACGTTTTTGCGGAGAGTTAACATCTGTTAGTTCTCTTTTAAAACTGTTTAGGCCCTTGTTCAAAGCAGGTGATGTAGATTTTTTAATTTTAGATTGACGAGGTTTGCGTACTAATTGGTTAATTGTAGGCATGGGATAAATTCCTCCTTCCTTGTTTAGTAGTTCCACACATCCAGGTGGTTCATTTTTTCGGTAAAATAAAATGGCTGTAAGATCGACCTACAACACTTTTTTATTTTCAGACCTCTGTTTATAGTAGAGGCACCTTGAATATAGTAACACCTTGACGCTTGGATGTCAAGGTGTTACTTGAAATTAACTAAGTCCATTCAACCGCTGATATAAATCTTTCGCGTAGCTGTCGGTCATGCCGCAAATGAAATCTGTTACGAGTAGTAGGCGGAGATACAGTTTCATCGTTTCGCTCTCGCCTTCTGCATTTTTGCGGTAACAACCTAGATAGTTATCGGAAATTAAAGTTAATAAGCGTTTATCCTTAGCAGTTTGGCGTTCTGGAGTCTCACTATCATAATAAATGACTGCTGGGATGAAAGTTTCGAGTAGTTTGGAGATAATTTCGTTGCCAGCGATTTCAGATTCGACAATACCTTTATCTTGGTAAATATACGTATATGAGAGGCTTTGCAAGATATGGACAAGTTGTTCTGCTTCTGAAGCGTCAATTAGTGAATCGTTAAAAGTTCCCGCCATTATTGCTTTATAGTTTGCGTAAAACACTTCGAGTGAGCGATTAATGAGCTGACCACGGACATTGGATGCCAACCATTGCTGCACGATAAAACTTTCTTCTTGTCCTTCGTAGCGTTCGCTTTTTTTCTTGAGTTCGTTGTAACATGCAACAGTAACTTTATTATGCTCTTCCACTTCTTCAAAACCTTTTAAAATTTGTGTAATATTGACAATGCCTTTTTTCACACCATCTTCTAGGTCCGCATTGAGGTAAGCAATATCGTCTGCTACTTCGAGTAAATAAGTTAGTGGATGACGATTATCTAGTGCTTCCGTTGCCGTAGTTATTTCATTAAATAATGACTCATCTGCATAAAAATAGCCTAATTTTTTACTTTTGATTTGGTTTTTATTTATTTTCAAGGAAGAAACTGGGTATTTTATGACAGCATTCAGGGTTGCAAACGTTAGATTTAGTCCATATTGATCAAAAAGATAATGCAGTTTTGACACAACGCGAAGCACTTGAGCGTTACCTTCGAAGTAATAAAAATCTTCTTTCATTTGCGATGTTAAAATTTCGGCTAAACTTTTATTTTTATAAGTGATAGTTGCTAGATTATCTCGGAACCACTCGCGAATGCTTTCTTCACCAAAATGACCAAATGGCGGATTACCCATATCATGTAAGAGTCCTGCACAAGCAAGAATCTCTGGAATTTTATCAGCATGGTCCTTTGTAAAATCTTCATCTAGCTTTTCTTCTTGAATTGTGTGGGTTACCATGTTCCCCATCGACTTAGCAATTGTACTTACTTCCATTGAATGCGTCAGTCGAGTACGGACAAAGTCACTTTTTTCTAGTGGAAACACTTGCGTTTTATCTTGCAAGCGGCGAAATGATGCGCTCATGACGATTCGTTGGAAATCATTTTCGAAAGCGCTACGTACGTCGGTATTTTTAGAGCGTGTAATACCTGATTCGCGGCGGCGTTTGTCATTTAAAAGTTTATCCCATTTCATTTATATCACGTCCTTTATAGGTTGCTTAATTTTTCCATTTCTATTTTCGAAAGTCTATGTACGGTCCATTCTGACATTTTTTTTGCACCGATTTTCTCGTAAAAGTCCATTCCTGATTTATTTTCGTTGAGGCACCACCATTCGAACCTACCACAGCCCCGCGACAAGGCAAGCTTTGAAAGATACGTAAAAAACTGTGTTCCAAATCCATTGCCACGCATTTCAGGGATGATATAAAGGTCTTCTAGGTAAAGCCCTTTTTTCCCTAACAAGGTGGAGTAATTATGGAAGAATAGCGCGAACCCCACAGATTGGTCTTTGTATTCTGCCATAATGACCTCAGCTGCTTTTTGCTGAAAAAGAGTATCTCGTAAGCCCGATTCTGTTGCATTTACATCTTGCTCTATCCCTTCATGTTTTGCTAGTTCTAAAATATAATGTAGGATTAACGCCGTGTCGGATTCTGTCGCATTTCGAAAAGTAAGTTTGAACATTCCTGTTGCCCCTTTTATTTTTAATTTAAGTATAAGCTAGTATTGCCATTGTATCAAACAAAAAAAGTGTTGCAGCTAGTTATCTCAAAGTTTAGAAATTGACTGCAAGGGGAAAAGAATATAAATTTCAAAATAGGGGGAATTCATTTGTTTAAAAAAATAATTTGGACCAGTTTCTCTTTAGCACTGGTTTTGTTTTTATTCCCAGTTGTTAGCTCAGCCGCAACTTCAGGTGATTTCGAATATACTGCAAACGGAAATGAAGCTACGATTACTGACTATACCGGGACAGCCGCTGATGTAACTATCCCTGCTACAGTTGGTGATAATAACGAGTATGTTGTCACAGCTATTGGCGATTCTGCTTTTTATTTAAAAGGATTGACTGCTGTTTCTATTCCTGATTCTGTAACTACTATTGGTACCGGGGCTTTCACGCGTAATTCTTTAACAGAAATTGTCCTTCCAAATTCGGTACAGTCCATTGGTCAAAACTCCTTCAGTACAAACCAAATTGAAAAGATAACTCTTTCAAATTCACTTACATCTATACCTAGATTTTCTTTTTTAGCTAATAAATTAAAAACTGTTCAAATACCTGCAAATGTTCAAAGCATCGATGAATCAGCATTCGAAAATAACTATATTACTGACATAACTATCCAAAATCCTAATATCCAACTTGCATATCAAGCTTTTGCTGCTCAAACGATTTTAAGCAAATTGATTGTCCCAAGCGATAAAATATTACCGCTAGAAAACTATATTCATTTCAATGATGCATCTTCGCAATTAACAATGAACAATTTGACAGTAACTGATTTATCTGACGGGGTTACTTATGATTCCGCAAAAAATGCACTCGTCTTTTCGGCAGAACCAAGAGAATCTACCTTCTCGCTTTACACCGGGACTAATCGCTATGATTCTTACTATGACATTTCTGAATACGGTCCTTCTGGAAAACCAATTATCTTGTTTGAATATACCCAACCCGTCATTGTCACATATAAAGATGAATCTGGTACAGAGCTCGCTAGTTCAACAAGAATTGACGGAACTATCGGTGACTCATATACCTCCACTCCAAAAACGATAGACGGATATACTTTAAAAGAAACTACTGGTAATCCTACTGGCCAATTCACAAATACAACTCAAAATATAAGTTATATTTATGAAAAAAACCCAATTCAAAATGGTACGGTAAATGTGAAGTACCAAGATGAATCAGGCAACTCACTAGCACAAGATACTATTTTAACTGGAGAAATTGGTAGCACTTATCAAACAGAAAGTAAAAACATTACCGGATATAAACTAACAAAAATAAACGGTAATGAATCTGGCACATTTAGCGCGGACCAAACAATTGTCACATATGTATATGAAAAAACAGCCAGTGACGATAATAATTCAAGTGGTCAGGGCGAGGCTACGAATAATAGCGAAATAAACTCAGAAAAAGCTGACTCCCCTTCCGCAACTACGCAAATGAAAGCGAGTAATAGTACACTTCCAAAAACAAGTGATACGAGTGATAATTTTCTTTTTGCAGTAGGTGGTTTACTTACAGCACTCGCAACTGGAATATTATTTTTCAAAAGAAATTAATCTAAAAAACAAGCCCTAGGAACCCAATTGGATCCTAGGGCTTTCTATTTTGTCTCGTTATGATTTCAAGGTTTTTACACAGGCTGCTTTATCTATTGCCCTGAAGAAATAGGAGCCTGCAACAAGGATATCAACACCAGCTTGTTTGCATGTTTCGGCAGTTGCTTTGTTTACTCCCCCGTCTACTTCAATACTGTAACTACCACGATTTTTGCGGCGCCAGTTATCAAGGTAGCGCATATTTTCTATTGTAGACTCAATAAACGTTTGCCCACCAAAGCCAGGATTTACAGTCATTTGGAGCACTAAATCAACATCCCCTAAAACAGCCTCCAACATGCTTGCCGGAGTCCCAGGATTAAGCACTACCCCCGCTTTACAACCGGCTTGTTTGATTTGTTGAATGACACGATGGATGTGCGGAGCTGCTTCAATATGCACGGAAATAATGTGCGCTCCCGCCGCGGCAAATTTTTCAATATAGTTTTCTGGATTTGCGAGCATTAAGTGAACATCAAGAGGAATGGTCGCTGTTTTGCCAATTTGCTCAACCATGTCAATCCCAAAGGTTAAATTGGGGACAAAATGACCGTCCATGACATCAATATGAAGGTAGTCAGCTCCTGCAAGTTCTGCTTCTTTAATGGAATTTGCCATATTCATATAGTCGGCTGCAAGTAAAGATGGCGCTACGAAAGTCATACGCGCACACCGGCTTTCGTAATAACAGCCTCTACACGATTAGCGACATTTTCTGCTGTGAAACCATACGCATTAAACAAGTCTTTTGCTGGTGCTGATGCGCCGAAGTGGTCAATTCCTAACATATCGCCTTCTGAACCGATAAACTCTTTCCAGCCAAATGTAGTTCCGGCTTCAATTGCGAATCTAGCTGTCACTTCTTTTGGTAAAATACTTTCTTTATAGTCTGCGCTAGTTTTTTCAAAGCGTTCCCAGCTCGATAAACTAACAACGGAAACATCTACTTCTCTTTTCGCTAGTTCTTTCTTCGCTTCAATAGCAAGTGATACTTCCGAACCAGTGGCGATAATAATGGCATCTGGTTGCGCATTATTTGCCGGAGCAACCACATAAGCTCCTTTTTCTACCCCTGCATCTACTTCGGCTTGATTATTTTCAAGCACCGGTAAGTCTTGACGGGATAACACAAGTGCAATTGGTCCAGCTGTATTTGTAGCAGCAAGTTCCCAAGCAGCACGTGTTTCTTTTGCATCAGCCGGACGAATCACGGTAAGCCCTGGCATAGCACGTAGCGAGGCTAAATGCTCGATTGGTTCATGGGTTGGACCGTCTTCTCCAACTGCGATACTATCATGTGTGAATACATAGGTTACTGGAAGTTGCATAAGGGCCGCCATCCGCATTGCTGGGCGAACATAATCCGAGAAAACAAAGAAGGTAGAGCCAAATACACGTAATCCGCTATGCAAGGCCATTCCGTTTAGCATTGCTCCCATTGCAAATTCACGTACTCCAAACCAGATATTTTTGCCGGCTGGATCTGCTTTGCTATACGCTGGACTAGCATCAATAAATGTTTTATTAGAGCAACCTAGGTCAGCGGAACCTCCAAAAAGTTCTGGTAATTCAGCCGCAATTGCGTTAATCATTTTTCCAGATGCAGAACGAGTCGGGGCACTTGTTCCAGCTTCAAAAGTTGGTAAATTCACATTCCAGTCTGCTGCTACTTCCCGAGCTAAAACACGGTCTAACTCACTTGCGAGTTCGGGGAATTCTTTTTTGTAATTAGTTAACATCGTGTTCCAAGCACCTTCTAATTTTTCACCGCGCGCTTTGTAATTCCTTAAGTAATCGCGAACTTCAGTTGGTACTGTAAATGGTTCTTCTGTCCAGTCATAATGTTCCTTAGCACCGCGCGCTTCTTTTTCGCCAAGTGGGGCCCCGTGACTTGCAGAGCTGCCCGATTTAGTTGGCGCGCCGTAGCCGATGACTGTTTTTACTTCAATTAGCGTTGGCTTCGAAGTTTCTAATTTTGCTTGGACAATTTTTTCTTGGATGGCGGCTAAGTTATTGCCATCTTCCACGCGAAGCACTTGCCACCCGTATGCGCGGAAACGATCTGCGGCATTTTCACTAAAAGTAGCACTCAGGTCGCCATCTAAACAAATATCATTGGAATCATATAAAACGATTAATTTTCCTAGTCCAAGGTGTCCGGCAAGTGACGCTGTTTCTGATGCTACACCTTCCATTAAATCGCCGTCACCACAAATTGCATACGTATAATGATCCACAATTGGGTAATTAGGTTGATTGTACTGAGCTGCTAAATGAGACTCCGCCAGCGCCATTCCAGCCGCCATACCAATTCCTTGTCCGAGCGGTCCACTTGTTGCATCAACACCAGCTGTCCAACCAAATTCTGGATGTCCTGGTGTTAAGCTGTCTAATTGACGAAATGACTTTAAATCTTCCATTTTTACGTCATAACCAAATAAATGAAGCATGCTATAAAGTAATGCTGAACCATGTCCCGCTGATAAAACAAAACGATCACGGTTAAACCATTCTGGATTTGCTGGATTAAATACTAAATGTTTTGCAAATAGCATATAAGCCATTGGCGCTGCACCCATTGGCATTCCAGGATGCCCTGAATTTGCTTTCTCAATCATATCAATTGATAACGAACGAATCGTGTCTACTGCTTGTCTGTCTAATGTTTTTTTCAAAACTGTCATCTCCCTTAAATTCTTTGTGCTTATTTACACATGTTTTTCTACGTCAGACCAAATGTGTACAAGTCTTTCTGAGTAACTTGTTTTATCTCGGTCGTGAAATAGTGCGGATGTTCCTAACACATAAATATCTGGTAAACAGTCGCGCATCAAACCTACTGTTTCTTTATTAATGTTGCCATCTACTTCGATTAATGGCACATGGACTTTTCCGGCTAATTTTGCTTTTAAGTCTCGCAATTTTTGAAGCACATCTGTTTGAAACTTTTGTCCTGCAAAGCCGGGATTTACCGTCATCATCAACACCATTTCCACATCATTTAAATAAGGATAAATTGCTTCGATGGGTGTTTCTGGATTAATTGCAATGGAAGGTTTGATATTATAAGAACGGATTTTCCTAATCACTTCTGTTACATCGTCCGCCACTTCTACGTGAAAAGAAATGTATTCTGGCTTCACTGGACCAAACATATCAATATATTTAAGTGGGGTAATTGTAGCCAAATGTATGTCTAACGGAATTTCTGTATTGTTTCGCACTATTCCCAAATGTTCAGGGCCAAGTGCAAGATTATTCACATATACACCGTCCATCACATCACAGTGTAGTAGTTCCACGCCAGCTGATTCAAGACGCTTAAGTTCATCTCCTAAATGTAGTTGATCAGCACACATAATTGAAGCGGCTATTTTCCTCATTTTCATCCTCACTTTCTTTCAAGTTCAGTAATTTTATCCAAGCGACGTTTATGACGATCTCCAGCAAAAGTCGCTTCAAGCCAAGTATCAACAATTAAAAGCGCCAAACCTTCGCCAATTACGCGCTCGCCTAGGCAAAGAATATTACTATTATTATGCTCACGAGTAGCACTCGCTGAAAAAGCATCAGAAACAACTGCTGCACGTATTCCGTCGACTTTGTTAGCCGCAATACTCATGCCAATCCCCGTTCCACAGCATAAAATCCCCAGTTCAGATTGTCCGCTAACTACTTGATTGGCAACCTCTTCTGCATAAGATGGAAAATCGACACTATCATCCGTATATGTTCCAATATCAACAACTTCGATATCTTTTTCGCGTAAATGTTTCACAATGGCATCTTTTAGTCTACGTCCGCCGTGGTCACAACCAATTGTTAATTTCATTTAATTTCACCTTCATTAATAGATTTTTTTCTTTTAACGCCTTATAATGAAATGGAACCGAGAACATACGCGAATATGCTCTCGGCTCATTTCTAAGGATGACTACTGTAAAACATCTGAGCCCGAGAAGCTTTGGATTCGTTTGCACGGTTATCCTTTTTTGATGTTTTTTCATACAGCTCATCCTCCGTTATTCAGATTTCACTAATACTTTAATTTCATTTCCTGCCATGACCGCTTCGAAAGCCTCGCGCCAGTCATCTAATCCGTACACTTTTGTAATCATTTTGTCTGTATTGATTTTGCCATTTGCAAGTAAGTCTAGTGCTAAAATCCATGAAGAAGGTTTTTGTGAGCGACTGCCGATATAAGCAATCTCACGTTGAATAATTGATTCTTCATCAATCGCATTTTTCTTTTCAGCAAAAAGTCCTACTTGAACAAAATCGCCTTTTTTCTTCGTTAGTGGTAATCCTTGATTTACTGCTGGGACTGCGCCAGAACAATCAAATACTCGTTCAGCTCCGTAACCATCTGTCATGCCAAGCACAACTTCAGCCAAGTCTTCTTTCAAGGTATCAACAATCCGGTCCATTCCTAATTCTTTTGCTAAGCGTAAACGGTCGCTATCTTTAGTAATTCCTGCCATAATCACCGTAGCTCCTTGCGCTTTCACAACTTGAGCGAGTAATAACCCGATTGGTCCTGGTCCGAAAACAAGTACTGTATCATCAGGGCGAATCGTTGTTTTTTCAAGTGCAGAGTGAACACAGCATGCAAGTGGTTCTGTAAGTGCAGCCGCTTCCAGTGAAATCCGCTCATCTAACACATGACAACTTTCCTCGCGAGATAAAACAAATTCTGCAAAACTACCATTTGCTTGTGTACCAATGCCGCGACGATTGCTACATAAATTGTAATCATGTTCTTTACAATAAATACATTCCTCACAAGTTTCAAAAGTTGTTTCACTTGTGACGCGGTCTCCCACTTTGATACTAGTTACATCTGGACCAACTTCTACGACTACACCTGAAAATTCATGTCCGAGTGTAACTGGTGTTGTTGGATTTTTATATTCACCTTTGAATGTATGGATATCTGATCCACAAATCCCAGTGAAGGCTACTTTGATTTTCACTTTGTCGCCATAAGCTTGTGGTTCTTCCACATCTTTTAGCTCCATTTGGTCATATCCGGGGTTTGTTTTTACTACTGCTTTCAAATTAATCGTCACCTTTCTGAGGCAATATCATCACTTTGTTATAATCATGTTCTCTTGAAAGAATCATCTCAAACGCTTCTTTCGTTTCTTCTAGTTTATAACGATGCGAAATCAGTGGTTTTAGTTTAATTCGACCTTGTTTGACAAATTCTATCGAAGTACGCCACTCTTCACCTGGAAACGGCGCCGAGTAAGAGTTCCAAAAACCTTTAAGCGTTAATTCGCGTCTGAAAATATTTTCAAAAGCTTCTTCATGTAAAAGTACATCTGCGTAAGCTATTCCGAGGAAACCGACTTTGCCTTTTTTCTTCGTTACAAGGAGACATTGTTCTTGGGTGATTTTGGAACCGGCACATTCTAGCGCGATGTCAGCACCAAGACCATTCGTATAAGCTAAAACGCGTTCTTTCAGGTCTTCGTTTTTTGGATTAATCGTGTATCTGCAACCAAATTCCTTCGCATCTGCTAACTTCTTATCACTGATATCAACAGCGATAATATCTTTCACACCAGCGAGAAGTAAACATTGCACGACTAAAATTCCAATCGTCCCAATCCCAAACACGATAACTGTATCACCAAGTCTTGGTTCGATTCCAAGTACCCCATGCATTGACACAGCTAGTGGTTCAATCATTGCACCTTCTTCAAAATCAAGGTCGCCAATAGAAATGACGTTATCAGCTTTCATTACCACATTTTCGGCAAATCCTCCGTGGAAATGTGAGCCCACCATGCGGTAATTGTCACATAGCGAGAAGTCGCCCGCTTTACAATAATTACATTCCATACATGGTTCTAGTGGAATACCTGCAACACGGTCACCGATAGCTCTATTTTCCACTTCGCTACCTACTTCTGTAATCACACCCGAAAATTCGTGTCCCATAACAGCCGGCAGTGGATATTTCCAGCGCGTCTGCATTTTGTGAATATCTGATCCGCATATTCCGACCGCTTTTACCTCCACACGTACTTGATCTTTCTCGCAAACCGCTTCATCAATTTGTTCTGCTTTTATTACATTATTCTCGTATAACACAGCTGCTCGCATGTTACTCATCACCTCTTCTATATCATTAAAACAAAACTTAGAAAATTGCTGCCCAAGCTTGAGAGAATTTAAGAATAACCCAGTTAAAGAAGTTACCACCCATATCAAGCGTACTTACTTGAGTTGCTCCTTTAGGGAATTCATAAACGCCTTTCATCATTTCTGTATGAACAAGACCAAAGTCAGTTGCCATAAGAAGTGCCAGTGCAATAACTACAGTTCCAGCTAAAACAGAGTGAAGAATGTTACCTTTACGAGATGCTACAACGAATGATACGTAAAATGGAATAGTTGCCAAGTCACCAAATGGAAGTACTTTGTTACCTGGAATGATAACAGCTAAGAAAAGAGTGATCGGAACAAGGATTAAACCAGTAGAAATATTCGCTGGGTGACCAATTGAAAGTGCAGCGTCAAGTCCGATATAAAGTTCGCGGCCTTTGAAGCGAGATTTCATGAATTCACGAGCAGATTCCGAAATTGGAATTAAACCTTCCATTAAAATTTTAACCATACGAGGCATTAAGAACATTACTGCACCCATTGACATACCAAGTTGTGCAACTGCCCCTACGTCATACCCTGCAAGAAGACCAATTGCAATACCTAGAATAAGTCCCATCATCATTGGTTCCCCGAAGATACCAAAACGTTTTTGAATTGTTTCCGGGTCAACGTGAATATTTTTGATTCCAGGAATTTTAGCGATTAGCCATCCAACTGGAATACCGATGAAACCGAATGCTGCTGTTGAACCTGTTGGTAAGGAGATCCCTTTTAAGCCGTAAAATTCTTCTACCATAGGTTGTGTTCTATCAGCCATCCAAAGAACTGCAACTTCATAGATGATTGCACAAAGAATCGCGAACCACCAGTTACCGCCAGTTACGATATAACCAGTTGCACCTGCTGCGATAAAGTGCCAATAGTTCCAAATATCAATATCTAACGTTTTTGTTACTTTAAAGAAGATAAGTGCTAAATTGACTGCTAAACAAATTGGAATTAAAATTGCTGCAACTGGGGAAGCCCATGAAGCTGCCGCTGCGGCTGGCCAACCAGCGTCAATGATTGTTAAGTTCAGACCAAAGCGCTCAACCATTTGTTGCGCCGCTGGACCTAAATTGCTAGATAGTAAACTAATAACAAGGTTAATACCTACAAATCCGATACCTATCGTAATCGCGGAACGAAGCGCTTTTTTCGCTGGTACTCGGAAAATTAATGCAATAAAGAAAATCATAATCGGCAAAATAACTGTAGGCCCCAAGTTTAAAACATACTGTACTCCTGCTAGAAGTGTATCCATTTAATATTTCCTCCTTTTTTCTCTGTTTACGTTTTATTCCTAAACTCCCTTGCGCCCCTAATTATTTAAGGTGCGCAAGTATTTCTTCGTCAAGCTCTTCCATACCCATACCAGTGATGTAAGAAGTTGCAATAATAGCTGGGATTTTGTATGTTGTTGGTAAAATTGTTGTTGATACAATCAAATCTGCTCCGTCTTGCATAGATGCTGCTTCAGAAATTTTGATTTGTTTTACTTCTGCATCGACATTATGTTCCTTCACCAAACGTTCTACTCGATCCGTTACTACTGTTGATGTTGCAATTCCTGCTCCACAAGCTACCAAAATTTTAAATTGTCCCATGATAAATTCCTCCTAATTAATTGCTGCGATTTCCTCGCGGCTAATTTTCCTGTTTTTTTAAACGGTAATCGCTTCCAAAATTTGTTTTACTTCTGCTTCATCTTTCGCTCTAAGTAATGCGGTTACATTTTCCTTGTCTTGAATCGTCCCCATCAATTGTTGAAGTACCGCGAGCTGGCTGTGAGGTTCATTTAGTCCCAGCACGAAAATCAAATTCGCTTCAACCGTTTGACCTGCATCTTCCATAAGCTTGAATGGGATGCCGTCTTTCACAGTGATTACGGCAATAAATTGTTCCGTAACGCATTCTGGATCCGTATGCGGTAAAGCCACCCCGTATCCATCTAATTTTAGCCCCGTTGGAAAGGTTTTTTCACGGTCTGTTAGTCTAGTCAAAAAGTCATCCGTTACATACCCTTCTGACTTTCCACTTTCTGCGACCATTTGGAATAGGTCCTCTTGCTTATCAATGTCCGATTGAACCCAAACCATTCCTTTTTTCAAAAATTGTACTAAATCCATTACGAAATCCTCCTGTAATTCTTTCTGACTTCTCTACATTGTCTTTTTTGTTTCCAAGTCCGTGAAGTTTTTTATTATTTGATGCATTTCTTTTGTACTCTTAGCATCCGCGAGCTTTTTAAGTGCTTTTTTGTTCTCCGATAATTCCATCAATTGTAGTAAAGCTGTGAAGTGAGCATTTTTATCAACAGCTGCAATGACGACGATAAAATGCAAGTTATTACCGCCTTCCACTGGCAAACCTTCTTCCAGATAAAGCAAGCTCATTCCAAGACTCTTAACTCCTTTTTCCGTTTCAGCATGAGGGATAGCTATGGTATTTCGGAGGATGATGTTCATAATCGGTGCCGGGTATTGCCGTTTCATTTCATCCACATATCGCTCTTCCACTGCTCCCGCCGAAAGTAACGGTGAAGCCGCATAATGTATTGCCTCATGCCAGTCTGCCACTGATTTCTTCCGGGTAAT